>JALRGP010000005.1 GCA_023259685.1 Alphaproteobacteria bacterium
AAGTGAATCAAACGCTGAAACACATTGACCCCAAGTAGGGAGGGTGGGGGTTGGGATGGGTGAATATCATAAAAAAGTTAACAAATAGTTAATAAATTATGAATAAATATTTAATTTTCTAAAAAAAATAAAAATTGATTTCTAATTTAAAAAATAATATAATAAAAAAATTCTCCCCCCACTTTTAATCACACCCTTCATAAACACCCCATACACATCACAGCACGACTGATCAACCGTGATTTGTGTGGGGTCCACAACATAATCAGAATAAAACCAATTAAAAATAATCGCCACTCCCAATCACATATGCACATGCACAGATGATAAAATAAAAACCACATTTTGGGATGTTTTTCATTCAATATAGATAATGATTGAATGTTGTTTTTTTTATCGTCTTGAAGATCTTGATACCCGTACATCGTATCATAGAATAATGTCCAAAAAAAACCACGGCCGTACAGTAATAATATATTGTTAATATGTACGACATCTCCCGATAATTCACTCCACGTGATCCACGTGCCCATATTAATACACAAAGCCAGTATCACTTGTGGAGCTTTGAAAAATCGTTTTCCAAAAGGATACGCAATTGTGAGTATAAAACCAATGATTGCCATTATTTGTGACAACCGATTTAAATATAGAAATAGTATGCATGCTCCTGCTACGGGAATCACGGATAGTATTATTGCTGTTTTAATTGACAAAGCTCCGCACGCCAAAGGGCGATCTTTTGTTCTGTGTGTTTTGCGGTCAATATCACGGTCACAGATATCATTAATACAACATCCAACCATTCTCATTAATAATGATCCACTTAAAAAAAATAAACCTGTCGAAGAAATCACAGGGGCATTGTAAAATCTAAAGACCCATAGACATGGACAGAAAAAACATAAAAGTGGCCATAAATTTTTCAAGCGATAAAAATGTTGAATGTGATGTAAAAACACCAGGTTTAGCGATTAAAAAAAATCATATCCAATGCTCCTTGTAAAATAAAAATCGCACTATTGGCATCAATGGTTTCTTTTTTTTTGGTTCTTTTAATATGGAAATCCTGGGTTATTTTATGGCTAAAGACAGAAGATAAACGTTCATCCCAATTTGCTATCTTTACATCAGGACGTTGTGCCCATAATAATTGACAAAATTTTAAAACTTTTTGACAACGATCGCCTTCTTGACCGTCCATATGAAGCGGCCACCCCACGACGATAGACTCTATGGATCGAATCTGACATAGATTAATAATCTCATCAACGGCCTTTAAGGGATTTTTTTCATGTATGGTTGGCAAGGAAACCGCAATATGGCTGCCCTTAGGTGCAAACGCCACACCAATTCGTGCATCGCCAATGTCCAACCCTAATAGCGGAGCAGATAAATCTTTAATATTTATAAAGATGTTAGACATTCATTCACCGTATTTAAAAAAAATTTCACATCAGTGATTGTTGTATTCCACCCCATGCTGATGCGAATTCCATAATCATGAGGATACCCCATGGCCTTTAAAACCCTTGATTTTTTAAGGCGTCCTGAGGAGCACGCCGACCCTGAACTGATGGAACATCCCATTTGATCACATTTCATTACAAATAATGAGGCATCTATCCATGGTATAAAGCAAACTGTACTACATACTCGAGGTGAGTTGGTGCCCACAACCTTGTCTGCTAATAACGCCTCTATATCTTTTTGAAACGATTTCAAAAAGGACAAAGGTCGATCTTTGAGATCATCAAGGGCCCCGTGAAGACCGCAAATACCAAGGGTATGATGGGTTCCTGAGCGTAAAGATTTTTCTTGCCCCCCTCCAGTGATCATGGGTATCAATGATAAAGGATTTTTTTGATATAAAACCCCAACACCCGTAGGTCCACCGATTTTATGGGAAGAAAACACAAAATAATCCATACTGGATATTAAAGGTTTTAAAACATCATCAATTTTTCCAACCCCTTGCACACCATCGCACAGCAGCCTCGCTCCATATGTTTGAGCCAGTTTTAAAACCTCATCAATGGGTTGGATAATACCGGTTTCATTTTGCACCGCCATGAGACAGATTAAAGGATTTTGTCCACTATAAATTTTTAAATGATGTTCTAAATCTTGTAAATCTATCTGCCCGTGGGGTGTGACAGAAACAATATGACCCAGGTGCTCAGGGACAGACTCAATAATGGCGTCATGCTCCAAATGAGTGTATAAGATAGGATTTTCTTGAGATTTTAAAACCCAGTTAAGCGCCTCGGTGGCGCCGCTGGTAAAAGTAATATGATCATAAGGAATACACAAAAAATTTGCTATGGCTTCACGGCAATCTTCCACGTATTTGCGGGCCAATCGACCGTGAGAGTGAATGGATGACGGGTTCCCAACTTGATCCAAAAAATTTAAAATTTTTTCTTTGGCAAGAGGGCGAAGAGGAGTTGTTGCGTTATGATCTAAATAAATCATTGTTCCGATTAAACAATGGTAATATCTGGTGCGTCAATGGCTTTCATCCCAACAACATGATAGCCGCTGTCTACATGGATTACATCTCCTGTAACGCCGCTTGCTAAATCACTGAACAGGTATGTGCATGTTCCTGCCACATCTTCGAGGGTGGTATTTCTTTTGAGGGGGGTATTGTGCTGATTCCATTTAAAAATGTAGCGAAAATCTCCAATGCCTGATGCCGCAAGGGTTTTAAGGGGGCCTGCAGAAATAGCATTAACACGGATGTTTTGTGATCCTAAATCAACAGCTAAATAACGGACGCTGGCTTCTAGTGCTGCTTTTGCAACGCCCATAACATTATAGTTTGGCATCACTTTTTCAGCGCCATAATAAGTGAGTGTTACAATTGATCCACCATTGGGCATCATTTTTTGCGCATGATGGCATACACGTGTGAATGAGTAACAAGAAATGTTCATCGTATTTAAAAAGTTTGACAAGCTTGTATCACAATATTGACCAGTCAATTCTTTTTTGTCTGAAAAAGCAATGGCATGCAAGATGTAATCAACCTGATCAGTATGTTGACGTAATTCATCAAACATACGATCAATATCCCCGTCTTGTGATACATCACAGGACAAACAGACATCTGATCCAAAAGACTGGGTAACTGCGCGAACACGTTTTTCTAACGAAGGATGATACGTAAAAAAGCATTCTACACCCAAAGAATGAAGAGATTTGACCACACCATAGGCCAATGAATGATCATTGGCAAGTCCCATGATTAAAGCTTTTTTACCTTTTAAATTGAGCATTTTTTGTTCAATAAAATGTTTTCTTATTGTAAAATTTTTATACGATTATCGTCAATTTTTTTAATAACCCAGGATATGGATGAATGTCATAAAAAATTAACAAGTCGTTAATAAAGTGGAATCAGCTACTATCAAATCAAGCAGATAGCAGTTCATATTTTGGAAATATTACGTAAATCATTCTTTAAGTTATAATACGACAAAGACTTTTAAAATATATATTTTGATTTTAAAAGATAAGCGTATCATTTTTTGGTTGTTTGGTTTTGTAGTGTGGTGTTTGACTATGGTAGGATGTTATTTTTTGATCAACCAACTGGCACAATGGATTCCATTTGTTGTTTTAACATTGATGGCATTCATACTTGGAATTTTTTTATCGAAAAAACCACGTCGTCAACAATCATTAGAATCATCTGTTTTAAATGATTTAAAACCGTTTCAAAGTATATATGTTCTAAATCACAATGGCTATATCACCCTATCATCTGATCTATCTATGAGTACCCTCAATGATGTTGTGAAAAAATATTCTCATATGATCGACCCGACTGACCCAAATTTTGAAGAATTTATCAATAGTCTTATTGAAAAAAAAGAATGCAATTATTTATTAAAAGGGCTTAAAAATTATGACTATGCCGTTCGTTGTTTTTATACCCATAACTCCGATTACGTCATTACCAATAATAATATCACCCAATTCATATCACCATATCTACACATTGAAAAAAATTATCATCATCTCAAGAAATTTATTGACCATATTGCTTTTGGTATTGTTTATATTAATGAATCTGGACAGATTACGGGATGCAATCATACAATGTGTGATTTTTTTAAAAAAAATTTATCTGATGTGCTAGGTTGTCCTTTAAAAAAATTTTTTAAACCCGTTAAAGAATTTGGGCATATTCATGATGTTCTCATTGATTCTCAAAGAGGATTATTGATTTATTTAAAAAGTTATATGTGTATCTTTATCCCCTTTCAACATGACATATCCTTTCAAGATGATGCATTTCATTACGGCAAGATACCGTCTGTCATCATGAATAGTATTGGTGATATTATCAAGCACAATGTGGCTTTTTTAAACTTGACCCAAGGTCAATCACATAAGAATTTTTATGAGTACTTAGATGACACATCTAAAAATCATTATCAAAAAAATATTTCAAAACCATCCGGGCCTTTTGAATTAAATATGATGAATCATCATTTAAATTGTTACCTAACACCATTAAATGATAAAAAATTTTTAGCTCAATTTATTGATATGGCTCCTCAAAAACGTTTGGAGCAACAGTTTATTCAATCACAAAAAATGCAAGCCATCGGTCAATTAGCTGGTGGTGTCGCCCATGATTTTAACAACTTACTCACAGGAATTTCTGGTTTTTGTGATTTATTATTGCAACGTTTTATGAGTAATGATCCATCCTATAGCGATATTATTCAAATTAAACAAAATTCTAACCGTGCAGCGAATTTGGTCAGGCAGTTATTGGCATTTTCACGTCAACAAACCTTGCAATTGAAAATTATTGATATCACTGAAACGCTATCAGAGTTGACGACTCTTTTACAACGTTTAATGGGGGCCGGCATTGATTTAGATATTCAACATGGTAAAAATCTGTGGCTTGTCAAAGTTGACGTCGGGCAAATCGAACAAGTTGTGGTTAATCTTGCGGTGAATGCGAGGGATGCCATGAACAATAACGGAAAATTGATTATTAAAACCCAAAACATGACTATTGGTCACCCAAAACTTGTGACTCAAGACACCATGCCTGCGGGTGATTATATGTGTTTACAGGTGAGTGATACAGGACATGGCATCCATCCCGGTGACATCGAAAGAATTTTTGAGCCATTTTTTTCCACCAAATCTCAAGGTCTTGGAACGGGACTAGGGCTGTCCACTGTTTACGGCATTGTCAAACAAACTGGTGGTTACATCCATGTAAAAAGCCAAGTAGGTAAAGGTACTATATTTAACATTTATCTTCCTAAAGAGAATTCTTCCATTACGAAGACAATCCCTCAAAAAGATCCGTTCACCTTTGACCTCAGCGGCCAAGGCAAAATATTGTTAGTGGAGGACGAAGATACTGTTCGACTTTTTTCATCCAAAGCATTAAAAGACAAGGGATATGATGTTTTTGATTTCCCTAGTGGAGAGGAAGCATTAGAGTGGATTCATAAAGGAGGTGCCTTTGATATATTAATGACCGATGTGGTGATGCCCCGTATGGATGGTCCAACATTAAATCAAAAAATCAAAGAAATTTTTCCTCATATTGAAACCATTTTTATATCAGGATACACAGAAGATGCCTTTCGAAACCGAGTGGGATCTAGACAAATTCATTTTTTACAAAAACCATTTTCATTGAAGGATTTGGCTGAAAAAGTCAAACATGTCATGAAGAAAAGGTGTTGATATGAGGTTAACATGGATCATCGGTTTCTTATTGTTATGGGGGTGCAGTACGTTTCGAGATCATGACCCTCCTTTTCAAAAAGTGAATCAAAAGGATATTAAAAAATTAGCCTTGCCTCCTGTTGAAGAACCTCCGTCAACGGCTCCACTCCAGGTACGTCCCAAGCCCATTAAAGGGCGCCCGGTAACCATCCAGTTGACTCCTGATAGCGATTTAAAGCCAATGCTTCAACAAATGGCTGTCTTGGGTCATATAAATTTATGTATTCATGATGATTGTTTGTCAAAAAAAGATGGCATTTTTTATGAATGTCATGGAAAAGATATTTACACAGTATTAGAAGATATTGCTAATATTTTGGATTTACGGTTTGATATTGATTCAAAAAAAGTGGCGCATTTTTATCCCAACTTACCCTATTCCAAAACATACCAGGTTCAATTTTTAAACCTCACCCGTTCCCATGAAAGTCATGCAGGTGTGGCAACCGATATTTTTTCAGAAAAAGCTTCCAAAAATTCAGCTGATAATGGTTCGAAAAATCAATTAAAATCTCAAACAAGCTGTGATTTTTGGAAAGAATTAGAAGATAATCTTCATGCAATTTTAGCCGAGAATGAGCATTTTTCCGTTCATAAAACTGCCGGAGTTATCAGTATTTTTGCTACAAAACACACCCATGAGCAAATTGATCAATATATTCGTATTTTACACCAAATTTCATCAACCCAAGTTTTAATAGAAGCAAAAATTGTTGAAGTGACATTGCTGGATCAATTTAAAAGTGGTATCAATTGGCAAATTTTCACCTCCAATAGCAAAGCATTTTTCACAGGAAATTTTGGCACCATGGCTCAAAATAACACACCATTTCCCGTGGGGCAAGCAGGAGAAATGATCACGCTTGGATCAAAATTTAAAGATTTTTCCGCTATTTTGAATATGTTAGAAAGCTTTGGCAACGTTCGAACATTATCCAGCCCCCGTTTAACCGTTTTAAATAATCAAACAGCTTTACTCAAAGTTGCCCAAAATGAGGTTTATTTTAAATTAAATTACGATAAATATTTTTCTCAAATGGGGGTAGAAAATTTCACTGTTTCTAGTGATGCTCAAACGGTTCCAATTGGACTTGTGTTGTCAGTTCAACCGTCCATTAATTTAGACACTGGAGAAGTGATGCTATTTTTAAGACCAACATTGTCTAGATTATCAAAAACCGTGTCAGACCCGGCTGTAGAAATTGCATTGTCACAATCAAAAAATGCATCTTCTTCTAATCAAACCTATCCATCTCTTGTTCCCATTGTAGAGGTGCGAGAGATTGAATCCATTTTACGTCTTAAAAATAATGAAATGGCAATCGTTGGTGGACTGATGGAAATTCGCTCCGTTGAAAATAATAATGGCATACCTGGTTTATCTCAATTGCCAGTGATTAAAGATTTAACTGGTAGCCAGTCATGTCTTGATCAAGTCACCGAATTGGTGATTTTGATTACTGTTCATGTGATCCCACCTGATTACTCTGCACACCCTGATCAGGCAGATTACAGGCTTCTTAAAAATTATGTTAGTGATCCAAGGCAGCATTAATGAGATCTCTGTCGAAGCTTTTTCTCATAGAGACATGCTAGGCGCCCACGAAGCGCAGAACCGAAGTCGTCATGAGGCATATGAGGATTCCTGCATCGGAGTGACGTGAAGACTCTTATTAGAAAATGAGTTTCGAAAGAGGTCTGTTTTTTGAATCTTTTTATACTACCCGTGAGAATCACAAAGTGAATCAAACGCTGAAACACATGAACCCAAGTAGGGAGAGTGGGGGGTGGGTGAATATCATAAAAAAATTAACAAATGGTTGATTATGAATAAATAGTTAATTGTCTAAAAAAAATAAAAATTGATTTCTAATTTAAAAAATAATAAAGTGAAAAAAACTTTCTTTCCTCCCACTTTTAATTCTACTTCCGTTTTTCTGCTATGATTGACTTTTTATTGAAAAAAAAGATAGAATGTCTTCTATAAGAGATATTTTAAAATCGATCATCAATGCCAACAATTAATCAATTGATTAATAAACCAAGGGTGGCGAAGGTATCCAGGAACAAAGTTCCTGCGTTACAGGCATGTCCTCAAAAAAGGGGTGTGTGTACGCGTGTATTCACGGTCAGTCCTAAAAAGCCAAACTCTGCTCTTCGTAAAGTTGCCCGTATTCGTTTAACAAACGGATTTGAGGTCACTGGATATATTCCTGGTGAAGGACATAACCTGCAAGAGCACTCTGTGGTGTTAATTAGAGGGGGGCGTGTTAAAGACCTTCCCGGTGTGCGTTATCATATTATTCGTGGTGCGCTTGATACTCAAGGTGTAAAAAATAGAAAACAAGGCCGTTCTCTTTACGGTGCTAAAAGACCAAAATAAAGGAGATCATCAATGTCACGTCGTCACGCAGCGCAAAAGCGTACAGTTCTTCCAGATGCAAAATTTGGAGATCTTGTGTTATCAAAATTTATTAATAGTGTTATGTATGAAGGTAAAAAAGCCGTCGCTGAGCGTCTTGTGTATAAGGCGTTAGAAAAAGTCGAGGCCAAAACGACTTCTGAGGGAAAAAATGGTGTGGATGCGTTTCACGAAGCCATGGCCAATGTTCGTCCATCTTTAGAAGTTCGTTCTCGTCGCGTCGGTGGTGCCACCTACCAAGTTCCAACCGAAGTGCGGGCTGATCGTTCCCAGGCACTTGCGATTCGTTGGATTATTACCGCAGCTCGCAAAAGATCCGAAAAAACGATGATTGATCGTTTGGCTGGTGAATTTTTGGATGCTTTTTACAATAAAGGTTCATCTGTAAAGAAAAGAGAAGATACCCATAAAATGGCAGAAGCAAACCGTGCTTTTGCTCATTATCGCTGGTAAGGAGAGGAGGAGATGGCTCGTACTACGCCTTTAGAGCGATATCGAAATATTGGTATTATGGCCCACATTGACGCGGGTAAAACAACAACAACCGAACGAATTCTTTATTACACTGGAAAATCCTACAAAATTGGTGAGGTTCACGAAGGGACCGCCACCATGGATTGGATGGAGCAGGAGCAAGAACGGGGTATCACCATTACCTCTGCAGCAACCACCTGTTTTTGGAAAGAACATCGCATTAACATTATCGACACCCCGGGACACGTTGACTTCACTATTGAAGTTGAGCGGTCCCTTCGTGTTTTAGATGGTGCCGTTGCGGTTTTTGACGGGGTTGCAGGTGTGGAACCACAATCCGAAACCGTATGGCGTCAAGCTGATAAGTACAACGTTCCACGTATTTGTTTTGTTAATAAATTAGACAGAACCGGTGCCAATTTTGATCGTTGTGTGGATATGATTGGTGATCGCTTAGGAGCGCGCGCCATGGTTATGCAATTGCCAATTGGTTTGGAATCAGACTTTGTTGGTTTGGTTGATTTGGTTGAAATGAACGCCGTCGTATGGCGTGATGAATCATTGGGTGCCAAATTCGACGTCGTTGAGATTCCTGATAATTTAAAAGATGCGGCAAAGGCAGCTCATGACAGCTTGGTTGAAATGGCTGTCGAGATGGATGATACTTTGATGGCAGCATACTTGGATGGTCAAGAGCCAAGTGTTGACGATTTGCGTCGTTGTGTTCGTCTAGGTGTTTTGAAATCTGCATTTGTTCCTGTTTTTTGTGGCAGTGCGTTTAAAAACAAAGGTGTTCAACCATTGTTGGATGCGGTTATTCATTATTTGCCGTCCCCTCTTGATATTGGTGCGGTTGAAGGAGAAATTCCTGAAAAAGATCAAAAAGTTTTCAGAAAACCATCGGATAATGAACCGTTTTCTGGTCTTGCATTTAAAATTATGACGGATCCATTCGTTGGAAGTATTACTTTTATGCGTATTTATTCTGGCAAATTGGAATCGGGAACTGGTGTTGAGAATTCAACCCAAGACAAAGATGAACGTATTGGTCGTATGTTGTTGATGCATGCGAACTCTCGCGAGGATATTAAAGAAGCACATGCTGGCGATATCGTGGCATTGTGTGGTTTGAAATATACAAAAACGGGAGATACGTTATGTGATCCAAATCATTCTGTGATTTTGGAAAAAATGGAATTTCCTGATCCTGTGATTGAAATTGCTGTTGAGGCAAAGACAAAAGCAGACCAAGAAAAAATGAGTGTGGCTTTGTCAAGGCTTGCTCAAGAAGATCCTTCTTTTAAGGTGTCAACGGATCAAGAAACGGGGCAAACTGTTTTGAAAGGAATGGGCGAGCTTCATCTTGATATTAAAATTGATATCTTGAAAAGAACATATAAGGTTGACGTGAACGTGGGTGCGCCTCAGGTGGCATTCCGTGAAACCATTACAAAAGCTGCTGAGTACGATTATACTCACAAAAAGCAAAGTGGTGGTGCCGGCCAATTCGCTCGGGTTAAATTTGCTTTCGAACCGTTGGAGCGTGGTGCTGGATTCGTATTCGAGAACAAGATCGTTGGTGGTGTTGTTCCAAAAGAATATATTCCAGGTGTTGAAAAAGGTTTGAAGCAAGCCATTGAAACTGGTGTTCTTGCAGGATTTCCAACAATTGACTTTAAAATATCTTTAATTGATGGTGCATACCACGATGTGGACTCCAGTACTCTTGCATTCGAAATCGCCGCTCGTGCAGCGTTTCGTGAGGGTATTCCGAGATGTGCGCCAAAACTATTGGAACCCATTATGAAAGTCGAGGTGGTGACGCCAGAAGATTATATGGGTGATGTGATTGGTGATTTGAACAGCCGAAGAGGGCAGGTGAGGGGAATGGATCAACGCGGTAATGCCCGTGTGATTGACGCCATGGTGCCTTTAGCCAGTATGTTTGGATATGTGAACACTCTGCGTTCCATGAGCCAAGGTCGCGCACAATTCTCTATGGTCTTTGATCATTATGAGCAAGTTCCGCAAAACGTCGCGGACGAAATTATTAAAAGTCGAAACAGTTAACTAAAAGGAGACAATGACAACATGTCAAAAGCAAAATTTGAAAGAACAAAGCCGCATTGTAACATAGGAACGATTGGTCACGTTGACCACGGAAAAACGTCCTTAACCGCGGCCATTACAAAAGTACTCGCCAAAAAGGGACAAGCGCAATTTACAGCTTACGATCAAATTGACAAGGCCCCTGAAGAAAAAGCCCGTGGTATTACCATTTCAACCGCTCACGTTGAATATGAAACCGACAACCGTCACTATGCTCACGTGGACTGTCCAGGTCACGCCGATTACGTTAAAAACATGATCACCGGTGCTGCTCAGATGGACGGTGGTATTTTGGTTGTGTCTGCAGCCGATGGTCCGATGCCTCAAACCCGTGAACACATTTTGTTAGCACGTCAGGTGGGTGTTCCTGCCCTTGTAGTGTTCATGAACAAAGTGGACATGGTTGATGATCCAGAGTTGTTGGAACTCGTTGAAATGGAAATTCGTGAATTGCTCAGCTCTTACGACTTCCCAGGTGATGATATTCCCATCATTAAAGGATCTGCTCTGTGTGCATTGGAAGATAAAAACCCAGAGATTGGCGAACAAGCTATTTTAAAATTGATGGACGCCGTTGACGCGTATATTCCTCAACCAGAGCGCCCGATTGATAAGCCTTTCTTGATGCCCATTGAAGACGTATTCTCCATTTCTGGCCGTGGAACGGTTGTGACGGGTCGTATTGAACAAGGAATCGTCAAGGTTGGTGAAGAAGTTGAAATCATCGGTCTTCGTGATACGGTGAAAACAACGGTCACAGGCGTTGAAATGTTTAGAAAATTATTGGATCAAGGACAAGCTGGTGACAACGTGGGTGCCCTTCTTCGTGGAACAAAACGTGAAGACGTGGAACGCGGTCAAGTTTTGGCAAAGCCAGGTTCCATTACACCACACACCACCTTTGAAGCAGAAGTTTATGTTCTGACGAAAGAAGAAGGTGGACGCCATACACCATTTTTCAACAACTACCGCCCACAGTTCTATTTCAGAACAACAGACGTGACGGGAACAGTTGCTCTTCCTGAGGGAACAGAGATGGTCATGCCTGGTGATAACATCAAAATTAAGGTTGAGCTCATTGCACCGATTGCCATGACTGAAGGCCTTCGTTTTGCGATCCGTGAAGGTGGTCGTACCGTAGGATCCGGTGTTGTATCCAAAATTTTAAAATAGGATCGATTATGGCTGAGCAACAACAAAATATTAGAATAAAATTGCAAGCGTATGATCATCGTTTACTTGATCAATCTGTTAAAGAGATTGTCAGTACAGCGAAACGGACGGGGGCAGGGGTCAAAGGACCCATCCCCCTTCCAAATCATATCCGCCGTTTTACAGTAAACCGTTCTCCTCACATTGATAAAAAGTCGAGGGAACAATTTGAAATCCGTGTTCATAAGCGTTTAATTGATATTGTGGATTGGTTACCACAGACAGTTGATGCGTTGATGAAACTTGATTTGGCATCCGGTGTTGATGTCCAAATCAAAATTTAATTAAAGAGGAAAATATGCGTACAGGTTTGATGGCCACAAAGTTGGGAATGACGCAGATGTTTGCGGACGATGGGACGCAAATTGCTGTGAGTGTTCTCCAGGTGTCTCCCCATACTGTCCTTGGGGTTAGGCAAAAAGATACGAATGGGTACACAGCAGTCCAAGTGGGATGTTGTGATTTAAAACCCAATAAGGTAACAAAACCATTGAAGGGACATTTTGAAAAAATAGGTCAAGCACCAAAGCGTCACATAAAAGAATTTCGTGTAGACGATCATAATATGTTAACGATTGGTGATGGTGTTGATGTGTCTTTCTTTAAAGAAGGGCAATTTATTGATGTCAGTGGTAAAACCATTGGTAAAGGATTCGCTGGGGCGATGAAGCGTCACAATTTCGGTGGTCTTCGTGCCAGCCATGGTGTGTCCGTTTCCCATCGTAGCCATGGATCAACGGGTAACCGTCAAGATCCTGGTAAAGTTTTTAAAAATAAAAAAATGGCAGGACATATGGGATGTCGTCAGATTACAAAACAAAATCTCTATGTTCAAAAAATTGATAGTGAAAAAGGACTAATTTTTGTCAAAGGTGCTGTACCCGGTGCAAAAGGGGCTCTTCTGTCTATTCGTGATGCCGTGAAGAAAAGGAGCAGTCATGAAGTATAATATCTGTGATTTAAATCAAAATGTCGTTGGTGACATCGAATTAAACGATTTCGTGTTTGGACTTGAAGCACGCTCTGATGTTTTGGCACGTGTTGTTCATTGGCAATTGGCAAAACGTCGCCAAGGGACACATGAAACAAAAGAAATCGGTGATGTTCGCGGTAGTACGAAAAAAATCTACAAACAAAAGGGAACCGGTGGTGCTCGTCACGGTAGTAAACGTGGTCCGCAATTTAGAGGTGGAGCGATTATTTTTGGACCTCACTCACGTGATCATTCTTATGATTTGCCTAAGAAAGTTCGTCGCCTTGGACTGAGGATGGCATTATCTGATAAAATGAAAGATCAGAAATTATTAATTGTTGATAAACTGGCTTTGACTTCTGGAAAAACATCAGATGCGATTAAGACTTTTGCTCCTTACCAAGATCAAAAAATCTTGCTTGTGGATCAATTGGATTTTGACGGTAATCTTAAAAGAGCGGTATCGAATTTGCATAAGATTGATATGTTGCCTCAAATTGGGATGAACGTATACGATATTATCAGAAAAGATTTGGTTATTTTATCAGTGGATGCAGTGCAATCACTGCAGGAGAGGTTACGCTAATGACGCGCGTTGAATTAAAACCGTATGATATTATTGTTCGACCCGTATTGACGGAAAAAACAACTTTATTACAAGAAAATGGAAATTGTTATACATTTGTGGTGTCTTTAAAAGCTACCAAGTCGGATGTGAAAAAAGCTGTTGAAAGTGCATTTGGTGTTCAGGTAAAATCTGTTAACACTTTAGTGCGTAAAGGCAAAAAAAAGGCTTTTAAAGGTTATCAATCATTAAGGGGTGACCAAAAGCGTGCTTATGTGTCATTAATGCCAGGGCAATCAATTCAACAGTTATCTGTGTTGAACCTTGGTCAAGAAACTGCTCAAGAAGAAGGAGAAAAATAGTATGGCATTAAAGCAATATAAGCCAAAAACTCAAGGTCAACGTCAATTAATTAATATTGACCGCAGGGAGTTACACAAAGGCAAGCCTCATAAAAAACTCGTCCATGGTTTGCCTCGTAAAAGTGGACGTAACAATCAAGGTCGTATTACATCTTGGAATCGTGGTGGTGGTCACAAAAAATTGTATCGCGAAATCGATTTCAAAAGAGATAAGCGTGATATTATCGGAACAGTTGAGCGTATTGAATATGATCCCAATCGTAGTTCTTTTATTGCATTGATCAATTACGCGGATGATGAAAAACGCTATATTATTGCCCCTGATCGTTTGAAAGCAGGGGATCAAGTAGTTGCATCTGAAAAAGCCGATATCAAAACTGGTAATGCGATGCAAATTCGCAATATGCCCGTTGGTACCATCATTCACAATTTGGAATTAAAAATTGGCAAAGGTGGACAGGTGGCGCGCGCTGCAGGAAACTACGTTCAAATTATGGGTCGTGATGGTCAATATGTGATTATTAAAATGGGATCTGGTGAAATGCGTTTGGTTCACGGTGAATGTTTTGCAACGGTTGGTGTGGTGTCTAACCAAGATCACTCAAACCGCAGTGACGGAAAAGCCGGTCGCAGCCGTTGGAAAGGTAAAAGACCACACGTTCGTGGTGTGGCGATGAACCCAATCGATCACCCTCATGGTGGTGGTGAAGGAAAAACATCTGGAGGTCGTCATCCTGTGACACCTTGGGGTAAGAAAACAAAAGGCCTCAAGACACGTCACAATTTGAGAACAGATAAGTTCATCATCAGAAATAGAAAGAAGAAATAGGAGTTTAATATGGCAAGATCTGTTTGGAAAGGTCCTTTTTTTGATGATTATCTGTTGAAAAAAGCAGAAAAAGTCAAAGCTTCTGGACGCAGAGATGTGATCAAAACCTGGTCACGTCGTTCAACCATTATTCCTCAATTTGTGGGTGTCACATTTGGGGTTCATAATGGACATAAATTTGTACCTGTTTTGGTGACTGAAAACATGGTTGGTCACAAATTAGGTGAGTTCGCGCCAACACGGACCTTTTATGGTCACGGTGCAGATAAAAAGGCAAAGAGGTAATCATGTTAAGAGAAAAAAATGAAGCTATTAGCCGTTTAGATAAATTACGTGTCAGTCCGCGTAAACTCAATTTGGTTGCGCAAGCAATTCGTGGAAAGGATGTGTCGAGTGCTCTTAAATTTTTACGTTTTTGTCCTAAGCGTATTGCAACGGATGTATTTAAGGTGTTGCGTTCTGCTGTTTCAAATGCAGAATACAATCACGGGTTAGATGTGGATTCTTTGTATGTGAAAGAAGCATTCGTTGGAAAAAGCTTAACGTTAAAGCGTTTTATGCCTCGTGCAAAAGGTCGTGGTGTGCGCATTCAAAAACGTTTTAGTAACATTAATATTGTTGTTGCTGAAAAGCACAATCCTGTAACAAGTGAGGTGAAAGATGGGTCAGAAGGTTAATCCCATTGGTTTTAGGTTGGGAGTCAATCGTACCTGGGATTCCCGTTGGTTTGCCAATAAAAAAGATTATGGAAGTTTTTTTCATCA
Source organism: Alphaproteobacteria bacterium (assembly GCA_023259685.1). GTDB lineage: Bacteria > Pseudomonadota > Alphaproteobacteria > JALRGP01 > JALRGP01 > JALRGP01. The sequence goes on from JALRGP010000005.1 coordinate 15,483, forward strand.
AGATCAAGAAATTCGTGATTACATCACGAAGCGCTTTTCTGGTGCAGGAATTTCCAAAGTTGTGATTGAGCGTTTATCTAAAAAAGCACGTGTTACTATTCATGCGGCACGCCCTGGTGTGCTTATTGGTAAAAAAGGTGCGGACATTGAAACGTTAAAGAAAAAATTAACACAAATTGCACAAATTGAAGCAGGCATTAATATCATTGAGGTGAAAAAACCAGAAATTGATGCAAAGCTTGTGGCTGAAAATATTGCGCATCAAATTGAAAAGCGCGTATCTTTTAAACGTGCAATGAAAAAAGCAATGCAAACGGCACAACGTTTTGGTGCTCTTGGGATTCGTGTTAATTGCTCAGGTCGTTTGGCCGGAGCCGAGATTGCACGTATGGAATGGTATCGTGAAGGGCAGGTTCCTTTACACACTCTTCGTTCTGATATAGAATATTCCTTAGGTGTAGCCAAGACAACTTATGGAACCATTGGTATCAAAGTTTGGATCTATAAAGGCCAAATTAAAGAGCACAATCCAATGGCTCATGATATTCGTAAAGGAGATCAGAAATGTTAAGCCCGAAGAAGACAAAATTCAGAAAAGCTTTTAAAGGACGTATTCATGGAATTGCGACGTCTGGATATGAAGTTGCGTTTGGTGCCTATGGTTTAAAAGCTTTGGAACCAGAGCGTATTACCGCACGTCAAATCGAATCAGCGCGTCGTGCGATTACACGTCACATGCGTCGTGTTGGAAAAGTATGGATTCGTATTTTCCCAGATGTTCCTGTATCAAGAAAACCTGCTGAGGTTCGTATGGGAAGTGGAAAAGGTTCTCCAGAATTTTGGGTTTGTCGTGTCAAACCTGGTAAGATAATGTTTGAGTTAGATGGTGTCAGTTTGGATGTGGCGAAAAAAGCTTTTGAATTAGCTGCAGAAAAATTGCCAATAAAAACCAAGTTTGTGACACGTGGAGTAAGTTAACATGAAATTTAAAGATTTATCTGGAAAAAGCACACAAGATTTGTATCAAATCATTGGTGATTTAAAAAGAGAGTTATTTAATATACGTATTTTGAAAGGAACAGGACAAGCTGAAGCAGCTGGTTCGACTTCAAAAGTTCGAATGATTCGTCGTGATATTGCGCGCGTTCAAACGGCCCTTTCTGCAAATCGTTTAAAAAAGGAGATTAATTAAATGCCACGTCGGGTATTAGAAGGTGTAGTTGTTAGTGATAAAGCTGATAAAACTGCAGTGGTTCGTGTGGAGCGTAGAGAAATGCATCCTGTGTATAAAAAATACATTAAGTTGCATAAAAAATATGCGGCGCATGACCCAGAAAATAAATGTAAAATTGGACAAAAGGTCGAAATCGTGGAAGTGGCACCCGTTTCGAAAACAAAAAAATGGTTGGTCCGCTTTTTGTCTGAAGAAAAAAATTAGTTTAACGGAGACGTAATTATGATTCAAGTTGAAACACGCCTTGAGGTGGCGGATAACTCAGGGGCTCGTGAATTGATGTGTATTAAGGTGCTTGGGGGATCCAAGCGTCGTTATGCAAGTGTTGGAGATGTGATAGTCGTGTCAATTAAAGACGCGCTACCAAAAGGAAAAATTAAAAAGGGAGAAGTGCAACGTGCGGTCATCGTGCGTACACGTCAACCGGTACGTCGTAGTGATGGTTCTACGATCCAATTTGACACAAATGCAGCTGTGCTCATTAATAAACAAGGCGAGCCTATTGGGAGTCGTATATTTGGTCCGGTCACACGTGAGTTACGTGGTGCGGGCTACATGAAAATTATTTCACTTGCGCCGGAGGTTTTATAAATGACACAGCCAAGATTTAAAGTGAAACGTGGTGACTTTGTTCAGGTAACCACGGGTAAGGATAAAGGAAAACGTGGTGTGGTAACCAAGGTTGATCTTGATGCAGCGCGCGTCATTATCCAAGGTTTGGGCCAATATGTTCGTCATATTCGCCCCAGTATGCAAGCACCGGAAGGAAAATTGGAAAAACAGCACTCCTATCATATCTCTAATGTGGTTTTGGTGAACCAAAACACCAATGCGATTGAAAAGGTTGGTTATAAAATTGATGAAAATGGACAAAAAATCAGGTTTTTCAAAAAAAGCCAAGATTTGGTTCCTGTATCAACTGACCATATTAAGAAAAGAGGCTAAGAATGAGTTATACGAAAACACTATATGATACCCACATTAAGCAGCAGCTGATGAAGGATTTGAATATGACAAATCCTTTTAGGGTGCCTCGGGTTGAAAAAATTGTTTTGAATATGTGTGTGAAAGAAGCAATTCAAGACAGTAAAAAATTACAATCTGCCGTTGATGATTTAACATTAATTGCTGGTCAAAAGCCGGTGATTACAACGGCAAAAAAATCGATTGCAGGATTTAAACTTCGTGAAGGAATGAAGATTGGTGCAAAAGTCACCCTTCGTAAAGCCAGAATGTACGAATTCTTGGATCGTTTAATTAACATCGCATTGCCACGCGTTCGAGATTTTAGAGGGTTGTCCCATAAAAGTTTTGATGGACGTGGAAACTATGCATTTGGTATTAAAGAACAAATCATTTTCCCTGAAATTAACTATGATAAAGTAGATAAAATTAGAGGATTTGATGTGATTATTTGTACATCTGCACATGATGATAAAGAAGCATTGGCTTTGTTAAAAGCCTTAAATCTACCAATAAAGGGATAAAGATGGCACGTTTAAGTTCTATTCATAAAAATAAACATCGTGTACGATTGGCGGCAAGAAAAGAAGCGACCAGACGTGCACTAAAAGATGTTGTCATGAATCGTTCCTTATCATTTGAGGAACGTATTGTTGCAACACAAAAATTGGCGAGAATGCCTCGTAATTCGTCCAAAGTCAGAATTCGTAATCGTTGCGAATTAACCGGACGTTCCAGAGGGTATTATCGTTTTTTCAAAATATCACGTATTGAATTACGTCGTTTAGCAAATAGCGGGCAATTACCCGGTGTTGTAAAGGCAAGTTGGTGAGAGCATGAGTTTATCTGATTTTATTGGCGATTGCCTCACACGTGTGAGAAACGCTCAGATGGCACGTCACGAAACCGTACGTATGCCATATTCAAAAATAGTCTATTCAATTATGACTGTGTTGGCCGAAGAAGGGTATGTTCAAAATGTTGAAAGCGTCCAAAACGACAATGGTTTTGGAGAATTGGTTGTTGGGCTGAAATATATGCACGGTCAACCTGTTATTCAACATTTAAAGCGCATATCAAAACCAGGACGTCGTGTCTATTCACCGATTAAAAAATTGTCATTTGTTTCCAATGGTTTGGGAATGACAATTTTATCAACCAATCAAGGGATCATGACGGATGCAAATGCACGTCGTCGCGGTGTTGGCGGCGAAGTCGTTTGCACAGTATTTTAGGAGTTTGTTATGTCACGTGTTGGTAAACATGAAATTAAAATTCCATCATCTGTTCAATTGAAAGTTGATGGACGGCATTTAGAGTTTTCTGCCAAAGGCATTGTTGAATCCTACCAGGTGAGTGATTCTTTGGTTTTGGAAAGAACAGAAGGGGGGATTAAATTAACCCCTTTAAATGATACACGATTTGCCAGGTCCATTTGGGGCACAACGCAACGTAATTTATCCAATATCGTTCATGGTTTGACGACTGGATTTTCTACGTCTTTGGATTTAGTTGGTGTTGGTTATCGTGCTGCTGTGAATGGTAATAAATTAACAATGCAATTAGGTTTTAGCCATGATGTGGTGTTTGAGATTCCTCAGCACATCACTATTAAGTGTGAAAAACCGACAAATATTGTTGTATCTGGTCATAACAAACAGCAGGTCAATCAAATTTGTGCCTATTTAAGAACGCATCGTCCACCAGAGCCGTATAAAGGTAAAGGTGTGATCCGTTCTGGTGAATTTGTGGTTCGTAAAGAAGGGAAAAAGAAATAAAATGTTAAAAGAAAAACGTTTGCACGAGCGCCGCAAAGAGCGCTTGCGTTATAAATTACGCTTATCGAATAAGGCAGGGCGCCCTCGTCTGTGTATTCATCGCACGAACATGCATATGTATGCTCAGATTGTTGATGATAAGACTGGATCTGTGTTAGCGATGGCATCCACAATGGAAAAAGATTTAAAAGATCATTTGAAAAATGGTGGTAATAAAGCCGCTGCAGAAATTATTGGAAAACGTATTGCTGAAAAAGCTACACAAAAGGGGATCAAACAAGTTGTATTTGATCGCTCTGGATTTTTGTTCCACGGACGCGTTAAAGCTTTAGCTGACCAAGCAAAGCAGCATGGCCTTGAATTCTAAAGGAGTAAATATGGCTGAAGAAAAAAAAAGAAAAAGACGTTCTAAAGAGGATCAGTCTGATAGACGTCAAAAAGAAGAGCAACTGATCGAAAAGCTGATTACGGTTCGTCGTGTGACCAAGGTTGTGAAAGGTGGTAAAAATATGCGCTTTTCAGCTTTGGTTGTGGTTGGCGACGGTAAGGGGCGCGTAGGCTATGCGAATGGTAAAGCCCGCGAAGTTCCCGATGCTATGAGAAAGGCTTCTGATCGTGCTCGTAAAAATATGATTCGTGTGCCTTTAAAATCAGGGCGGACCCTTCATCATGATGTGGTCAAAAGTGTTGGTGCAGCCAAAGTTTACCTTCGCTCTGCCTCTGCTGGTACCGGTGTGATTGCTGGTGGTGCGATGCGTTCTATTTTTGAAGCATTGGGTGTTCATGATATCGTCAGTAAATCTGTTGGTACGTCCAATTATCACAATACGGTTCGTGCGACCTTTGAAGCGCTTCAAAGTGTCCAATCTCCCCGTTTTGTGGCATCTAAATTGGGTAAGAAAGTATCAGACATACTTGGTCGCCGCGGTTCAATGAAGTCAATGGATCAAGATCAATCAATGGATGTATCCGATGCATCTGATGTGAACGAGACGGAAGGTGAATAATGAGTAAAAAAACAATTACCATTCAACAGTACGGCAGCCCTATTCGTTGCCCTGAGCTCCAACGACTTCATTTAAAAGGTCTAGGTCTTGGTAAAATGCACAAAATCAGGGTGTTGGAAGATACCCCGAGTGTGCGAGGATTAATCAAAAAACTTCCCCATTTGGTGAAGGTTATTAAGGAGGATTAATGATGGAATTAACGTTAAATACAATCCGTGATAACCGTGGTGCCAGACGTAAACCAAAGGTCTTGGGCCGTGGTATCGGCAGTGGCCTTGGTAAAACTTGTGGTCGTGGTGGAAAAGGACAAACAGCCCGTAGCGGTGTATCCTTGAACGGATTCGAAGGTGGTCAAAACCCGATCTACCGTCGTTTGCCAAAACGTGGATTTAAAAATATCCATGCGGCCAATTTATTAGAGATGAGCTTGGCAAGCTTGGTTTATTTTGCGCAAAAACATAATATTGATGAAAAAACAGTCATCGATCTATCGTTGTTGCGCCAGTTGGACAAAGCACGTGTTGCCCACGAAGGACTCAGTGTTTTTGGTGTTGCCGAGTGTCCACGTGCGATGACAATTGTCGTCGACCGCATCAGTAAATCTGCGAAAGATCTCATTGAAAAAGCAGGTGGATCCGTGACCGTTCTTGAGAAAAAAGACAATTCTAAGAAAAAGAAAGAAGACGCATAAATACACCACATTTAAGTTGATCACGAAAGCCAGGCATTGACCTGGCTTTTTTTTGTCATAAAATAATAATGTGTGAATTAATAGACTTCCTGCAAAACAGGATTATTGCTAATATAAACAAAGTTTTTAAATCAAATTTGTTTAAAAGATGGAAAAGA
>JALRGP010000060.1 GCA_023259685.1 Alphaproteobacteria bacterium
TGATATTCAATTTGATATGCATAAGACATTTATTGGCAAAACAATGCCAATTCTTTTTGATAGACCATCGAAAAAAGATGGCCAAATACTTGGAAAAAGTCCTTATATGCATTCTGTGCATGTGGATACGGATGTGTCTTTGATTCATACCATCCAAGATATTCATATTACAAACGCTGGCCCAAACAGCCTGCACGGCGTTTTGGGCTTATAAAAAATTGACAGCACCTTAAAAAAAAGGAAAAAAATTTTAAGGTGCTTTTATGCGAGATAATTAAGCCTTTACTTCTTCTGTCTTTACAGGTTCAGCGGCTTTATGTTCATCTGTTTTGGCATGATCTGCATGAGCATAATGAGAAACGGCTGAATCATGAGAAACGGCTGAATCATGAGAAACGGCTGAATCATGAGAAGCGGCTGAATCATGAGAAGCGGCTGAATCATGAGCTGCGCCTTCATGATGATCTTTGTTATCGTGCTTTGGTGTATCGCAGGATTTTTTACAACATTTTTTACGTTCTGTTTCGGCTTTTGTATATAATCCAGCATCAACAGGCTTTCCGGCATTCAGATCGTCCGCGATCTTTGATGTGACGGTTTGATAAGATGTATGCTTACAATGCTTTCCATGTTTCTTTTTATGTTTTCCAGACGTTGATGCCTTTGATGAATGGTGATCGTGAGCACCATTAGAATGGTCTGGTGTTGTGGCAAATGATACTGATATGCATCCAATCATTGCAAGAAGGGTTTGAGTCTTCATTGAGAGAGCTCCATTTGTTAGTTTCATAACTTATAATAGAAGGAAATTATTAATAAAAAGTTAAAAAAAGCATATTTTAAATCAAAAAAAATAATGATTGTTTTTTTGTAACATAAACTATAGTTAATCACACAGGATGAACGCCTCTAAAATTGTCACAATTATTTTGGGGTTCATCATGATTGTCCATTTTTTTTGTATCAAATGTGCCAAACTTTATTAAATTTGTATCTATTGAGCACGTGGAATTTACAATGATTTTCAGTATAGTTTCATTAGACACAGCAAAAATGATTAAATATCGCCCATCATATTTTACACAATTTTTATATAAAATTAAGATGCGTCCGCCCTGCCCAAACAGGTGTATGACATGGACGCAGTCATGCGTTCTTAGGTAAAATAAGAAAAGTATGAAAAAATTATTAATATTGAAGATCATATCCATTGCAAACCAAAAAGGTGGTGTTGGTAAAACAACAACCGCCGTTAATTTATCAACAGCTTTTGCTGCTGTTGGTAAGAAAGTATTAATTGTGGATATGGATCCTCAAGGAAACGCCACAACAGGTTTTGGATTTTCAAGAAAAAATAAAAAATCCATTTATGATCTACTCATTGGTAAAGCAACTCTTGGCGAAGCTTTGCAACAAACGATTATCCCAGGATTAAGTTTGATTCCCTCTGGAATTGAGCTTGTGGGTGCAGAAATTGAATTGATTCACCAACCATCCAGAGAACGTATTTTAAAAAACATTTTTGAGGCTTATCATGATTTTTTTGATCTTGTTTTCATTGATTGTCCTCCAGCTATGGGATTATTAAGCCTCAATGCGTTGGTGGCAAGTGACCATGTTTTGATTCCCCTTCAATGTGAATATTACGCGTTGGAAGGGTTGAGTTATTTACTCAGTTCTATTCGAAAAATTAAATTGAATTACAATCCATCTCTAGAATTACTAGCTATTTTACTCACAATGTTTGATAAAAGAAGTACCCTGAGTAACCAGGTGGCTGATGATGTACGTAAACATTTAAAAGAGAAAGTATTATCTACGGCAATTCCAAGAAATATTAAAATATCAGAAGCACCCTCCCACGGAAAGCCTGTGCTTGTTTATGATGTTCGGTGTGTTGGATCGGAATCTTATTTAAATGTTGCCAAAGAAATGATTCAAAAAAATATGGTGTCTTGATGATTTTCTATCATAATATAGACCCTGTTGCATTCAATTTTTTTGGTTTTTCTATTCGTTGGTATGGAATTGGTTATGTCATATCCTTTTTGCTTGCTCAGTATTATCTGATTCATCATCAAAAAGTTTTAAATCGTAAACAAATTGAAGATATTTTAGGAAAAGGAGTCATTGCTGTTATTGTTGGAGGGCGTCTAGGGCATATTATATGCTATGAACCTCTCAAATACGTACATAATCCCATTGATATTTTAAAAGTATGGATTGGTGGTATGTCTTTTCATGGTGGATGCGTTGGTGTGATTATCTTTTTATTGTGTTGGAGTCGTCGTTATCGCTATAATTCATGGCACATATTTGATGCTATTTCCATATCGATTCCAATCGGTCTTTTGATTGGTCGTTTTACAAATTTCATTAATTCTGAGTTATATGGCATTGCAACCCATCAAAAATGGGGGGTTGTTTTTACGTATATTGACGATATTGTGCGCCATCCTACCCAATTGTATGAATCTTTTTTAGAGGGTCTGTGCTTGGGTATTTTATTAAAATTTATTTATAAGAAATTTCATCATAAACCAGGGTTAACATCATCTGTGTTTTTGTTTGGATATGGAGTGTTTCGTTTAATTGTTGAACCACTCAAAATTCCCGAAAATGTTGCCTGGATGCCGTATTTTTTATGTATAACGATGAGTGTTATTGGAGGTGTTCTATTTTTTAAAAAAAAATGAGCCATTATTTTTGTCTTCAAAAGGGCAGGGAAGGGGGCATTCTTTATTGTTTTGAGATAATTTAAGTTGTTGTTTTACAAGAACGACGACGAGGTGAAAAATAAAAATCTTGACCTGGTTCCTTTAAAATATATCCTCGCCCCCAAATTGTTTCGATGAAAGGATACCCACATTCCGTTTGTAGTTTTTTTCTGAGTTTACAAATAAATACGTCAATGATTTTAAGATCTGGTTCATCGATTCCTCCGTACAAATGATTCAAGAATATTTCTTTGGTTAAAGTAATGCCTTTTCGAACAGATAACAATTCAAGTATGGAGTATTCTGTATGGGTGAGTCTTAATTTTTTACCATTCACTGAAGCAGTTTTTGTTTCGATGTTTAAACACAAGGGCCCAGTATTGATAATTGATGACATATGGCCTTGTGAACGTCTAACTAATGCATAAATTCGAGCGACTAGCTCATCTTGAGAAAAAGGTTTGGTCATGTAATCATCTGCTCCCATTGCAAGAGATCGAACCTTATCATCAACGCCATTTAATCCAGATAAAATCAACACGGGTATTTTCATATGTTGGGATCGAATTGTCTTCAAGACCTCATATCCATCAATATCAGGCAAAATTAGATCTAGTATGAGTAAGTCATATTCATATATACGACTGACTTCTAAAGCTTCTTCTCCATGGTCTGTTGTATCCCATATAAATTTATGGGAACTTAAAATTCTTCCAATACTTCTGGCGGTTAAAGAGTCATCTTCAACAATTAAAATACGCATAAAAAGGATAGTACACTACTACTTTTATTATTAGTTAATTTTTAAATTAAATAAATATTAATTTTTATTTTATAAAATACTTAAATTCATTGAATAAAAAGCAATCAAAATTTTTAAAAATGATTTGGTCATAAGGTGTCGAAAGAGATCTATTAGATATCCCAAAAATACAAGATACATTCCTGTGGGACTTAATAAATTTCTTGCTCTGAAATAAACTGACTATAAAATATATGGAATTTAAAGTATCATCAGGGGATACGTCCCCTGATGATACTTGTAAAGGAAAGAATTAATAATCCATTCCCATACCGCCCATGCCACCCATACCAGGTGCACCAGGCATTGCAGGAGCTTTTGGCTCTGCTTTTTCGCAAATCATCGCTTCTGTTGTCAGTAACAAAGATGCAATTGATGCAGCGTCTTCAAGGGCCGTTCTTTCAACCTTAGTTGGGTCAATGATACCGGCTTTAACAAGATCTTTGTATTCGTTATTTTGGGCATCATAACCAAAAGCATATTCGTTGTTTTCCAAAATTTTTCCAACAACAACAGCACCTTCAACACCAGCATTATCAGCAATTTGACGACATGGAGCTTCAAGAGCTTTTTTGATAATTTCAATACCAACAGCTTGGTCACGGTTGGATGTTTTGAGATTGTCTAATGCTTTGATACTGCGTAGCAGGGCAACACCACCACCAACAACAATTCCTTCTTCAACGGCGGCACGGGTTGCATGCATTGCATCTTCAACACGGTCTTTACGCTCTTTAACTTCGGTCTCGGTTGCACCGCCAACACGAATCACAGCCACACCACCACTTAATTTTGCTAAGCGTTCTTGAAGTTTTTCGCGGTCATAATCGGACGTAGAATCTTCGACTTGTGCACGAATCTGATTGCAACGGGCTTTGATATCGTCTTTTGATCCGCCGCCATTGACAAGTGTTGTATCATCTTTTGTAATTTGAACTTTTTTAGAATGTCCCAACATAGACATGTTGACGTTTTCTAACTTAATACCCAATTCCTCAGAAATGAGTTGTCCGCTTGTTAAAATAGCAATATCTTCTAACATGGCTTTACGGCGGTCACCAAAACCTGGGGCTTTGACAGCGGCCACTTTCAGTCCACCACGTAGTTTATTGACAACGAGGGTTGCTAAGGCTTCACCTTCAACGTCTTCCGCAATAATCAAAAGAGGACGACCTGATTGAACGACGGCTTCTAAAATTGGCAACAATGGTTGCAGTGTTGACAATTTCTTTTCAAAAATCAAAATATATGGATTATCCAATTCACATGTCATTCTTTCGCTGTTGGTGACAAAATATGGAGAGATATATCCACGATCGAATTGCATTCCTTCTACAACGTCTAATTCAGTGTTGAGAGATTTTGCTTCTTCGATGGTGATAACACCTTCTTTTCCAACTTTTTCAACGGCTTTGGCAAGCATTTCACCAATTTCTCTTTCGCCATTCGCAGAAATTGTACCGATTTGGGCAATTTCTTCGTTGGTGGATACGGAACGGCTATGCTTTTTGATTTCTGCGATGGCAGCTTTGACGGCCATATCAATACCGCGTTTTAAATCCATTGGATTCATACCGGCCGCTACGGCTTTAATGCCTTCACGAACGATACTTTGAGCCAAAACGGTGGCCGTTGTGGTTCCATCGCCAGCTAAATCAGATGTTTTGGTGGCAACTTCTTTTAACATCTGAGCTCCCATATTTTCGAATTTATCGGCGAGCTCAATGTCTTTGGCAACGGATACACCGTCTTTTGTCACACGTGGTGCACCATAAGATTTGTCCAACAAAACATTGCGACCTTTAGGTCCTAGTGTGACTTTGACGGCATTGGCCAATACGTCAACACCTTTTAATAATTTTTCGCGCGCTTCCGCGTTGAATTTAACTTCTTTTGCAGCCATGATCATATCCTCCTTTATTCAATAATTCCCATGACATCAGATTCCTTCATGATGAGGTAATCTTTGCCACCAACTTTTACTTCGGTTCCAGACCATTTACCAAAAACGATCTTTTGTCCCAATTTTAATTCAAGGGGGGTGTGTTTCCCGGCATCTCCTTTAAGGCCTGGGCCGACGGCGACAACTTTTCCCTCAATAGGTTTTTCTTTTGCTGTATCTGGAATAATGATTCCACCAGCTGTTTTTTCTTCAGATTCGATCCGTTCTACAAGAACGCGATCATGTAATGGTTTAAAGTTCATCAATATGACTCCTTTTTGCTGATTCAGAACAATAGTCTCAAGAGGTTGTTAGCACTCACCTCTCTTGAGTGCTAATATACTTTATTTTTAGAAATCGTGTCAAATCGTTATAATGACAGTAACAATTGAACAACGATCTAAACGCCATGTTAGTCATGTATTTTTTGTTGGTAACATCAATATGTTGGCTCTTTTTCAAAACGGATGGGTAAATTGTGATGTTAAAATAAAAAAAGTGAGATTTAATCTAAATAAAAATGGAAAAAGTGTTCGCAAAAGCTCTGGGTGTAGAGGATCCATGGTTTATTCGTCAAATAACATTCGATAAGGAGGCTAACCGATTAGACGTAGACATCGATTTCAAAAAAGGATCACGTTTCCCTATTGAAGATGGTGGAAAGAATTATCCTGTGTACGATTCAGAGCAAAAGACCTGGAGGCACTTAAATTTCTTTCAATACGAATGTTACTTAAATGTGAGAACACCGCGTGTTCGCACGGATGATAATAGAACACTTTTAATTTTACCTCCTTGGGCTGGTCGAATGTATGGTTTTACCATGCTTTTTGAAGCTTTTTTAGTGAAGTTATGTGGCAGCATGCCTGTGTCTCAAGCAGAAAAAATCGTTGGAGTTTCAGATAACAAACTATGGCGGTTATTAGATTTTTATGTCTACAGCGCAAAGCTACATGATGATTGCTCACATTTAGAAGTCGTTGGCATGGATG
>JALRGP010000061.1 GCA_023259685.1 Alphaproteobacteria bacterium
TTTTACCAAATGCCATGATTTGTATTTTAACGTACACCCCATTTTTGATGAACCAAGCAATCGTTATCTTAGCATCCTTAGATTTTTTGGGATTTGGATTACCTTTGGGATCTCCATCCATTGGCGATCTGATCACCCAAAGCAAAAACAACGTCCATGCGCCTTGGCTAGGGATCACAACCTTTGTCACCATGGCGTCTATTTTGAGTGTTTTTACATTTATTGGAGAAGGAATTCGAGAATCTTTTTCACCTAAAAAAATAAATTGATCATGTTAAAATATTTTGTCAAAAATGGCCATTTGTACAAAAGATGGCCATAATTCTTGGTGATGATGAAGACGACATGGAACAATTTTGGCAAACTCATCAAATGATAAAAAGTTTTGAATACTATGTACTAAATAATCATATTCAAATTCTTGTTTAAACAAATGAGACAGGGTGCGAATCCATTCGTAAGATTGATGATGAGGCATTTTAAAAAATTCCAAGACTGCTAAAAAACCTCCGGGTTTTAACACGTCAAAGATGGCTTTTAGGTCATCTTCAAGAGAATGGCAATTACGCAATGAAAAGGAAGCAATAACACCATCAACGGATTCTTTGGCTTGGGTCCATGTAGACAAAAATTGATGATGAGGATAGCGTTTTTTTGCAATAGATACCATTTCATCGCAAACATCAAACCCAACCAATGACATATCTAGATATGGAAACAATGTATCAATCAGCCCAATTAAATCACCTGTTCCTGTTCCAAAATCCATGACAGTCATGTTAGGCTCAAAAGGGCAGATATTTAAAAAAAAACGTTTCCAAACGGTATGAAATCCCAAACTCATGACATCATTCATGATGTCATAATTTTGGGCAACCGATGAGAAAATTTTTAAGATATCATAGTTCATCAAGGGGATCGATTTTTAAAACTTTAAAAGCACGCTGAATGATCTTTTGAACACCGACAACAACGGCCAATCGATGTTGTGTTATCACAGGCTCGTCAACATTCAATAGACGATTTTTTTCCCAAAATTGGTGAAAATGGGTGGCCAAATCATATAAGTATTGGCAAATTCTATGGGGCTCTAGGTGTTTTAAACTCAGGACCATTTGACGAGAAAAATCGTACATCATTTTAATTAAAAACACATCATCATCGGATAAAAGGTGTTCATGAAAAAGAGGTTCAATGCCATGGGATTTTGCGCGTTTTAAAACCGAACAAATGCGTGCATGGGCGTATTGAATATAAAATAGATGATTCTCTTTTGTTTTTTCAACAACTTTTTCAAAATCAAAATCAAAGGTTGTGGAAGGGTGACGTGAGGCCATCATAAAACGAATGGGATCCTTGCCGATTCTCTCAATTAAATCACGAAGTGTGACGAAATTACCGGCACGTTTTGACATGCGAAGTGGTACCCCTTGATCCAAAAAATTCACCATTTGACAGGTCCTGATATGAAGAGGCGTGTTTCCACCAGACATAGCATGAACAGCCGATTGTAATTTTAAAATGTGCCCCGCATGATCTGCCCCAAATACATCAATCAATACATCATAATGTCTTGATATTTTATATAAATGATATGCTACGTCTCCTGCAAAGTATGTCCACGTGCCATCATGTTTTTGAAGAGGACGATCCGTATCGTCGCCGTAGGTTGTGGATTTAAATAATAATTGTTCTCGTTCTTCCCAATCACCGTCATGGCCTTTTGGGGGAGGGAGAACACCATGGTATAAATCACCACGCTCGTGTAAAATTTTAAATGCCTTTTCTAAATAGCCTTGGTTTAAAATATTTTGTTCGCTGGTGAAGGTATCTATGTGAATGCCTAAATCTTTTAAATCATGAGATATTGCCTCCATCATACGTTCAACAATAAATGATTTAAGATGTGTAGGTTTTTCTTGTTGGACTTTTTCGGCAACCGGAATTAAATAGGTCCCTCTATACATATCTGCAGAAAAATCTTTATCTGTGATAGGGTGCTGATTTAATTCTTTGATGCGAAGCTGTACCGATGACACAAGGGCGTCAATTTGTCCACCCGCATCATTGACATAGTATTCGCGAGTCACATGATAACCAAAATAATCGAATAAACTAGCGATCATATCACCAAATACGGCATTTCTCGCATGGCCAATATGCAAAGGGCCAGTTGGATTGACAGACACATATTCAACGTTAATAGTTTTTCCTTGCCCCTCTAGATGAGGTTTGAGCTCACCATCCTTAAGGATATTTTTTAATATCTCTACCCAAAATTCTTTTTTTAAACGGATATTAATAAATCCTTTAGTCGTATTAACTGTCTCAACAATTGGATGGTTTGTTAAAAAATCAACAATAAAACTTTCAAAATCTCCTTGTTTTTTCAAAACCATTACGGCGTTTGTTGATAAATCTCCCAACTCATGATGACGACAAGGTTCAAATACAACCTTATCTAGATTTAAATGGGGGTACTTAGATAACAAAGCATTTTTGACATCATCAATCACAAGCATTTTTATTTTTTACATTTTCTATATTTTAACGCGTCTTACGTAATAGAGCTACGGCTGGCGATTAAAAGTTGGGAAAATGAAAACTACTGAATTTTTTTACGCCCCTTGCAAATAACTGACACACTCGGTTATTATTAAAAACAACTTTTTTATAAAAATTTGCATGAATAAGATTTTAATTGTTGATGATGACGAAAAAATCAGAGAGCTCTTAAAAATATCTTTGGAAAATAACGATTTCAGAGTATGGACCGCAAGGTCGTCTATTGAGGCGAAACCCATTCTATGTTCTCAAGACGTTGATTTAATGATTTTAGATGTCATGATGCCCCATGAGAATGGTTTTTCTTTTTTAAAATCCTTAAGAAAAGAAGGGTGGAACCTGCCAGTTTTGTTTTTAAGTGCAAAAGACCAACCCATCGATAAGGTTGAAGGATTTTATCAAGGGGCAGATGATTATGTATCAAAGCCCTTTGATCCAGATGAATTGATTATGCGTATCCGCGCCATCTTAAGACGTGTCCCTGAAAAATCATACATACAATTGGGTGATATGAAATTTTGGGTCAAACAAGGAAAATTAGAATGTGGTTTAGAAAGTTTATCAATATCATCAACACAAATATTTTTATTAAAATTTTTAGCCGAACACCCCTACAAAGCCATTAGTCGAGAAGAATTGGCAAAAAAATCAAATTATACCATTAGTGAACGTAGTGTCGATGTTCAAATTACACGTCTGCGTAAAATTATTGATAAACAATATTTAAAAACCATTCGCCATGTGGGTTACATGTTATGTCCCTCATCTGATTAATTAAAAGCCCAACATTTTATAATACGTCATGTTAAAAAACACAGGGTTTATAATGATCCATATTTAAAAATCATTATTCAATATGTCGTATTTTAATGAAGCCATCGAATTTGTTCTGAAAAATGAAGGAGGTATCTGCCACCATCCCAAGGACCCCGCAGGGATAACGCATTTTGGCTTAACAAAATCATATGGAACCCCTTGTACCAAAGAAGAAGCTATACCCATTTACCATCAACATTTTTGGAAATCCGCCTATGATCATATTGACAAGTTAGTCGTTGCTATTAAAATTTTTGACACGTCCGTTCATATGGGGCACCCCAGGTGTCATCGTTTTGTTCAACGCAGCTTGCAATGTTTAGGATATTCTTTAAAAGAAGACGGATTATTGGGACCATCAACATTAAAATTTTTAAATCAAGAAGATCACTTTTTACCTGTTTTTATTGCTCATATCACAAGCTTTTATCGTTATCTTGTTCAAAACAATCCAGATTTAGAATGTTTTTTAAAAGGATGGCTCAAGCGTGGATTTTCAATTCCATCTGCCGTTTAAAACATGACACACTGATAAGGCTTAACAGTCCTCTGTTTTGAGGAAGAAGTATCATCTTTTTCAGAAAAAATATCATGTTTCTTTGCTAAAGGTTTCAGTATTTTACATGTCCATTTTGCCAATGATTCATTGGACTTTTCCAAACATAAAAATCTGAAAATAAAGGTGTGATGATCTTTTGCTGTTTTTAGTAACTGAGGATATAAAAAAAATAAATGTTCAATTTCAATTGATGTAGGGCGGCGTTTAAAAAATTGAATCAAAAGATTAACTTCATTATGAGCGTAAATATTGTCTGATTGTGTGATTGTGTAAAATAAAGTGGTTTTATTTTGATCAAAATAAAACCAAGGTTGATCAAGTGGACGCATACTCATCACAGGATTTGAATATTTTAAATTTTTAAGAATATCTTCGAGAATATGTTTGGGAATGTTTTCACTTAAACATTTTCTAATATTCTTTTTTAAATCTGAATAGATATAAGTATCTTTATCTTTAGAATGTTTGTGTAAAAAATTATACAATTCAATAATATTGGATGGTTGAAACTGGCCTAAATGCTCAAAAAAAGATATTCCTTCTAATTGACAGTGTTTAAAATCAATAATTTGAAAAGTGAATGGAGGCACCTTTAAAGTAAGATGTGATGTTTTTTGAATTTGATCAGACATTGTCGTTTGTGTGATTTTGACGGTTAATTTTTCTTCCATAGGAATGAGATTGCTGTCAATTGACATAGAATATCTTTTGTAATGGTTTGGCGTGGATTTTAAACTTTCAATTTCATCAGAAAGCTTATTGTGAGGAATTGTCTTTATAATAGAAGGGACAGTTGTCAACACGAAGGCCTCTTGTCCATCAATCGGAACAGATAAATCAGATATTGCTTTAAAATCTATATGCCCTGGTTGATTAAAATCAGAAAAAAAATTAAATTGACCGTTAGACATTTTAATATATTGTTTTTCTTTTTGATCAACAACAGGTATTAAACCACTGTGATAAGAATAATCATAAACATGAAGAACTAAAGAATCATCTATGTCTTTTTTTATTGTCATTGTACAGTGGTACCTAGATATCCCTGCATAGCCTGCAAAATTATTTAAAATGATATCATTATCTTTTGCATAACCAATTGTAAATTGTTGTCCCAAAGCAATACATTTTTCAAAGCACATACCTTGGCTATCTGTGATCCGAACGACATGCGTATGAGAATTTTCAGGATGGGTAGTGGGTGGTTTTTGGGGTAAACATAAGTATTTTTGTCTCGGATCGTATGCCAGTTTTTCTTCCAAAAAAGATTCAACACTCGTTAACATAAAGTTATGCATACATAAAAAAGATATAATAATATTTATGCAATTAATCATGAGATATAAAAGATGAATATCTTAGGAGTGTGGAAAACAGTCATGTTTCCCACACAGGTTTATTGACTATGACTCTTCTTCTTGATCGTCATTATGGGAGGTGGGGTTTTTATTGTCTTTATTATAAAGCTTTTTAATAACATGATATTCTTTTTGAGAATAATTAATTAAATCTTTATAACAGTTTAAAATGTCGTCATTAAACTCTGACAATTGTGTTTTAATACGTTTTTGCTTGTCGATAATTTTATTTTTATCATCGGTTTTTGTTTCTTTTTTTAATTGATCATCAAGATCTCTGTAATCTTGTTGATAATCATGGGTTTCTTTTTGAAGAACTGTGATGAGTTCATTAATGGTCTTTTGCAGTTTTTTTCTATGGGTGTCTAGTTCTTTTTTTAAAAAATCCTGATTTTTGCAGTCAGTTTTTGCATAACGTGATGCAAAATCTTTTAAAAAATGGTCATACTCATCCTGAACTCCTTTTTTATTATTTTTTGCAGATGATAGCCTTTGACTGGTAAAAGCATTTTTAATTTTATTAGAAAATTTTTTAGCTTTTTCTTTGGCTTGATCTATCAAATTGTTGTCGTTAGAAAGAGCAGTATCAATTTTCTGAGCAGGCGGTGTTTTAATCACTTGTTGCTCGCCGCATGACACACAACATGTGCCTAATAAAACTGCTATGAATGGCGTCATTCCTCCAAATACACCATTTCCCAAATGATAAGGCAAGCTCATAGAAGTATACCGAATCTTGGTGGGGAAGATCTCCACTAGGAAGGCTGCAATGGGAC
>JALRGP010000062.1 GCA_023259685.1 Alphaproteobacteria bacterium
GATTTGGTCTCAGGTTTAGTTTAATTGCGGGTATTTGTCATTTTGAGTTGGCTCTTTGATGTTTTGCAGGAGGTCTATTAATAAATAGTTAATTTTTCATAGATTTTTAAAATTATTTTGGTTTGATATCTTGCAGTAACTCTTCTGCTCGCATACGAATGCGTTGATTGTGGCTTTTTGTTGCTCTTTTGGCATGGGTTTGAACCAACTTATAATCAGATATGGAGGCCCCATATTCCGCCATAGACAAAGATAATTCATCTTGTTGACTTAGCAAACTATGGAGCCTGGCTTTGATACGCCATCCCAACCCCAAATCTGGATGTTTTTGCACCACAACCTTTACAATATTTAACGCTTTTTCATAATTTTTAGATATTTTAGATTCACTCAATGCATGGGCGTATGATAAATCCAGCCACACACTTTTGATTTTGTCACGTGCTTTACTGTAAAAATCAAGGGTTTGATCAATGTTTCCCATTTTAAAAGACACATCTCCTAAAAATTCAGTTATATAAGGATCATTATGGGATAATTTTTTGCCCTGATCTAGAATATCTTGATATTTTTTCAAACGATACAACCTGTAAAAATTTTTAACAGATGACATATTTTTGGGCAAAGAAGACACATCTTTGTCCTTCAAAACACCAATCAGTTTAGCTCGAATGACTTGGAATTCATCTGAATCTGTTGGTGATATTTTATTATTAATGAATGATGTTTGATTAAAAAATGCAATGCGATCTTCGACAATTGGGTGGGTATTTAAATAAGGATCACTGGCAAAAGTTTTGGATTGAATTTTTTTAAAAAAATCGATAATTCCATTCAAAGGGATGCCCAATTTTTTGCAATAAGAAACGGCAGCAGCATCGGCAGATTTTTCCTCTCCTTGCATATAGGATAAAAAACTACGCTCCGATACAGTCATGCCGGCTGCAATCCCTGCAGCCAAAGCGTCCCCTCTTCCACTTAAAGCCGCAGCCAAAGCACCAATGGCCGTTGCGACTGCCATCGGGCCCGCCATAGACCGCATTTGATTTTGAAGACGTACATGATGATGTCCCGCAATGTGTCCAATTTCATGACATAAAATACCCAACAACTGTTCCAATGATTCCGATTGAATAATTGTTTCGCTATGAATGACAATATTACCCAAAGGATCGGCAAAGGCATTAAGTTCTGGGTGTATCATCACAAAAACCTTTGGATTTGACAGTTTTGCAACTTTGTAAATCTTTTCAACCCACCGGTTTAAAAAATTTTGTGTTTGGGAATCAATGAACAGATGACCTTTTTTAAACTCACTGGAAAAAGATATATGCATACATACAAAACATAAAAAAATGATTTTTTTCATACTTACACCATATGATCCACAGATTGATAATAAAACGACATAACGTGTTTAACAACAATGGATAAGACCGCTGCACATGGTAATGCTAAAAATAGGCCAATGACCCCAAACCAACACACACCCGCCAACATTAAAAACATAATCCAAACGGGATGAACCCCAAGGGCTGCTCCTATGAGACGTGGTGTAATGATATTATTTTCAATACCAGGAATAACCATAAACACACAACATACCGATAAGCACGACACTTGGTGATTATAAGCAATCGCAAGGGATAAGATAAAACAAATAAAATTTCCAACATATGGAACAAGAGCGCAAATACTGGCAAGTGTGGCCATTGAAAATGTTTTGGGAAATCCAATCAAGGTAAAACCAACCGCATACATAATAAATAATAATCCACACACTTTCATTTGTCCTTTGGCATAGGATGACAATGCTTTATTAATTTTTTGGCCTTGTTGATAAAAAATCGGCAAATATTTTTTGGGAAATAATTTTTCTGCATTTTTTGAAAAAGATTCAAAATCTTTTGCCATATAAAATGTGACGATGAACGTCAATAAAACCATCCCAAGACTGTTAATAATCGAAGCCCCGGTACCCAGTAATTGAATAAATCCTTGAATCCCAAGGGTCGTTAAATCTTGGATTCTGTTTGAAAATTCTGATTTGAATTGTTCAATGCTTAAATTAGGGAAATAATGTTTTAATGGTTCCAATGTTTTGAATATAAAATCAATGAATGTCGCCATGCCGGCGCTTAAATGGCGAAGTTCTTCTTGAAGAACGGGAATTGATTCGATGATAAATAAAATCATCATCACCAAAAATCCAAACACCATGACAAAAGCACTGATACCCCTTGGGATATGACATTTTTTTAAAAAATCCACGGGATGATTTAAAAAATATCCACTGATAATCCCAATTAAAAACGGAGCCACAATTGAACGCAGTGAATAAATTAATGTAATAAAAACAACCAAAAAAAAGACAAAAACTGCTTCAGGTTTTTTAATGGATAAGACGCGTGATAATTTCATTTGGTGTTAAAAGTGCCCCCGTTTCATCATCAAAAATCGCCGTTTTACCCAAGTCAAAAGAATCAATGACAATAAATTTACCATGATCAAAAAAATCGAGTCCTTCATCATAACCAAATTGCACTTGATAATGCCCCAACCTCATTTTAAAACCTAAAAAAAGACCAATTAAAAAATCATTCATTCGCTGAAGGGTATCACATATATCACTTAAATCATCTTTGGACAGCCATCCAAATGTAGTGATGTGTTCTTTTGTAATCATTTGAGATCCAACATAAAATTCCGGAATGCATGTGGGCAATGATAAACCTTTCATAACACCGAATTTATCAGATAATTCATCGGTCAAAATATGTCTGACGATTACATAAAATTGCAAAGGATCGGCGTTAAGCACCAATTGCTCTTTCATATTTAATGTACGAACAAAGTGATGATCAATACCAATGCAGGTAAGTTTTTGATACAAAAATTCATTAAAACGATTTTGCATAGCTCCGCGGCCAAAATCGTTCTCAGGATCAGAAAAATGAACAATCATATGTCTGGGGTCAGAACTTTCATAAAAAATACGGGTATCATTTTTAGAAATAACCTTTTTTTTAAACTTCAAACCTTTGTCGGTACGAATGATTTGAGGGTCGAGCATGGGGATATTTTAAACCGCCTCTAATTTATTGTAACAGAAAAACAACCCGAATATGATTACATGAATGAGATTTTTATAGAATTTGTCAACTTTTCAAAAAAGTATTTTTTCCAAGCAACAGTTAAAGGAATAAAAAATTTTATGGATACGGGGCTAAATGCCCCCCATCTTCAAAAACCATATCTAAAAAACTGTCATAGGGTTTAATGAATTGAGCATAATGAAAAAGAACTAAGCACAACAAAAAATCATTTTTTTTTGCATGAATTTTAAAACGTTTTCCTTCTATAAATCCTTTCCAAACTTTTTTTGAGTGGTAACGTCGAATGACGGGTTCTGATTCAATAGATAGATTTGACAAATTTCCATATAACGACAACATGCCATTAAGAACAGAAGAATCGCATAAATCTTGGTGGCTCATATTTAAATACGATACAAATTTCCATAAATTACTGCCATCGCACACTGGTTTTTTTCTGGGAATCAAGGGATTGATCAGCAACAAATTGGATAATGGCGTATGATCTTCAATTTGAAAAGACGTACTTAAAGGGACGAATTCCAAAGATTTTTTACTGTAACACAAAGTCTTTGCATACAAAGTTTGCTCTTTCACGTGCATGGGATTAAAGTTTAAATCAACCAATGATAAGGAATAATTTTCGTCCTCGTCTACTTCTGTATTCCAAAACAAAACATCTTTTGAATCATGAATCGGCCAAAAATAATAAGGCAATTCTTGGGATTGGTGCGTTTCATCCAAAATCCTCGATACCGATTCCACATGATAAATAGCCGTACTTTTTGAATGTCTGCCGTCTGGAATTAAAGGATAGCTCACTTTCGTATAATCCATACGAACAGGATCCGTTGTTTTAGGAAATAAATTGATAATTGGAATGCAATGAAGACGAAAACTATGGCCGTGCAGTGTTTGAGACACAGCATCCTTCGCATTAAAAAGAGGAATAAAAATATCACCCTCCGTAGCAGTTCCCATTTTTTTTAAAACTCCAACCAATTTAATGAATGAAAATTTCTTTTTAAAATGATGATATTCGTGCAATAAATGGGGAGCGTATAAATGTTGATTTAAAACAGGGAACGCAATTTGATCTTTCTCAAAGCCAACTCTATGAATAGCACCATAACATTCTTGAGGATCTTTGTCGTCCCCTTTCACAATAACCGGATCTTTTGACAACAAAATATTTCGAATCCAAATATCTTGAGCATCATCAATGTAAATCATGACCTCATCATGCTGTATATTTTCAAATGGGATCAAAGAAAACAATCGAATCTTAATAAACCATTGGTCGTTTAATTTTTCATAGGTCGTATTGAGAATTGATATGGGCAACAAGATCATTGGAAATACCGTTTGAAATCGACAGACTTCGTCATCATATTGAATCAGTAAAGGTATTCCTTTTTTTAAGTTGAACCCTTTGACGACTTTGGGTAAATCAAATTGACATTCTAAAACCCCCATGGATGGCAACGGACGAATTAAATGAGGATATAATGTTTGTATCAGATTTAAAATCACACGAGATTGTTGTGATTCCATGGACTTTCTAAGGGACGCCGTTAAAAAAGCAAATGATTGGATGAGTCCTTCAATCTGAGGATCTGACGAGATTCCTTGGATGAGATCTAATTTACCTGCGATATCTGGATAGTTTTGGGCAAATTCTTTGGCACCGCTTCTGAGGTAAGACAGCTCTTCATAATAAATTTTTTCCCGTGACATAACAGACCCCCTCTAAACTATCAGGTCTTTATTTTATTCCACCTGAAAAAAATTCGATTTTTGTATACGATACTGCTTTGAGTAAATCCAGAATGATAAAAACGTACGGCATTTTCCCAAGAACCATATTTTCTTTTAAATCTGACCAACATCTTGGCAGCATAATCAATGTTGTGAAATGGATCCGTCATCACCTCCCATCTTTTAAATCGGTTTCGATGGGATTTATAACTGAGTTGCATACAACCAATATAAAATTCACGTCTATTTTGGATCAAAAGCTTTATATGATTAATCATGGCATTTTGATTTTTAAAAGATATTGCTTTTTTCCCCACGCAAATAACCCAAGGACGCATATTGGATTCAGTTTTAGCAATTGCCTGAAGCAGCCCCTTTGGCAAACCATAATGGGACTCAATTGCCTTGATGATGTCTTTACATTGATGGGATGTTTTGATTGAATTGGTAATATTTGAAAAACAAAATCCTATACAAATCAAACTATATAATAATTTGCTGAACATCTTTCACCTCCGGAACGTAATGTTTTAACATATTTTCAATTCCAGCCTTTAAGGTTGATGTGGAGCTGGGGCAACCTGAACACGCTCCGTACATGCGTACGTACACAATACCATTAACGAATGAGTCGAACACAATATCTCCGCCGTCTTGAGCAACTGCAGGGCGAACTTTTTGATCAATGATATCTTTAATTTGCTGAACAAGAGGATCATCTGCAATACAATGAGATTCAAAAATTTGAGGATTTGCAATAGGTAAATCATGTTCCAAATGGTCCAGAATAACGCCAATAATAGCGGGACTTAAAACATTAAAATCGCATGCGGGATGTTTACCGACGGACACAAAATCTTTTCCTAAAAACACATCTTCCACCCCTTGAATTTTTAATAACCTGTCCGCAAGTGGATAAAATGATGCGTCAAATCCTTTTTTGATGTGTTGAGGTGATTGATGCCCCATGACATCACGACCCACATTGAATTTTAATACATTCGGATTAGGAGTGTACTCAGTTTCGATCATCATAAAAAGAAAAAGTTTAACGCTGATACTTGATCTTAACACATGTGATTTTTTTGTAAAAAGTGCCACATTATCACATCTGTATTTTTATCATTGACATTTTTTTATTTAAGTATTTATTTTG
>JALRGP010000063.1 GCA_023259685.1 Alphaproteobacteria bacterium
TCAGGGTGGTTCTTCTGGTTTGTTTGATCTTATTATGCAGGCTGCTCAAGACCTTTTAAAAAGTGAGGGGTAGTGTGACACAGATTCATTGTCAGCGTTCAGGAACTTGTTTATTTTTTAATCAAGAAAAATACTCTACCAAGATAATGCCTAGATTTGTAGCAGAGACTTTTGGATTTTGTATTCCCACTTACTTAGAATTTTTATGGATAACGATGAGTATTTGCCACGTTTTTCAGTGGGCTTAGATCCTTGTTGGATAAAAAACTTTAAAAAATAATCTACCCAAGCATCACCATACTGCCGGTTACCTTCACAACGCCGCCCGATTTGACCGTTGTGGAGGCTGATCCATTCATGGTAAGAGAGGTGGAGGATTTGATTGTCACACCAGCTGCTTTTTGATTCATGGAGCTGGATGCATTTAAAGTCATCCCGGATCCGGATTTTAATGTCATATCGGATCCGGACTTGAGTGTCATATCTGAATCTGTTTTTGCATTGAGCTCTTTGCTTTTCATACTTAATGTTTTAGAGACTTTTACATCCATTTCCTTACCCACCTTGATGGAGGTATCCTCTTTTGATTCCATGGATATGGTTTTTGCTTCGAGTTTAAAATCCTTTTCTACATGGATTGACATATTGGCGGCAGTTTTAATATCAATATCGTCTGATGTTTCAATAGACAGCTTTCCAGAATCCAACTTTAACGTATAACTTCCTTTCGACATCGTCCAATCCGTATTGCCATCAGTTTGTTCGATTTTAATGGATCCCTTTGTCATCGTTAAGGATAAATCTCCATCTTTTAAATCGGTTTTATGATGTCCCTTTTCAATATTTAAAATATAATCCCCTTGCTTGATATCAATTTTATAGTGTGTCCCCTCACCAAGTAAGCTTTGTTCTTTATTTCCCTTTGCAATGGTGAGTATATCATGGGCTTTTTGAATTTTTTCAGTGCGTTGGTTGGTAATGACTGTATTCATGTCTTTTTGTGAAAACAAATAAATTTCTTCCTTATCAGCTTCATCACTAAACCGTATTTCATGGAAGCCATCCTTAAAACTTTTGGTTCTGATGCCGGAATAAAAAGGTTTATCTTTCATGGAATAATTGGGCATATTATTTTTATGGTACACACTGCCAATCACCAAGGGGCGATTGGGGTGGCCGTCCACAAACGCAACAGCAACCTCCATGCCCATGCGTGGTGTAAATAAAAAACCAAAGGACGGCCCGGCCGTTTGTTCCATTACACGGATCCACAAGGAGCTGTCTTCTTTCATTTTTCCTTCTAAATTCCAAAAAAATTGTACCTTGATTCGTCCCATCTCATCGCCGTACACATTTGATCCCGATGTACCGGTGACAACGGCCGTTTGAATACCCTCTATTTTTGGTCGGGGTGCTTTTAATGGCAGGTTAAAATTCGATGATTTTAAAAATCCTTCAAATGTATTGGAATATTCCATGTCTTTAAAATAATGATGAACCTTTGACATGACGATATCGTCGGAAATGTAATGATTAGATAATTTAATAGAAAAACCTGGGCTCAACTGTGCGATGCGGCTTTTTCCAACAATGATATTGGCTTGGGCTTCACTGCCCTTTAACCAATGGTCTGTTTTAGCCTCACCGTTTGATACGGTTGTATACAAACCTGGGTAAATGTAGGATGCTTGGGTTGCAAAAGAAATACTAGAGTTACTTTTTGCGGTTAATTTCAGCGTAGGATTATCATAAAAATAATCATTGGATTGGCATGTTTTTAGACACATTTGACTTTCTTCATTTAAAGATTCAATTTGCCCAATATATTTTGCATTTAAAGACATATCAATGGTTAGTCCAGTTGATTGAAAATTACTGTTAGCATCACCAATCACAAGGGTATGCCCATCTTTTTTATGGGAAAAGTAATAAAATAACCCTTCTTCTTCCATCAAACGTTGCATAAACAAAAATGGTGTTTGTTGATAACGAACATAATAATCGAACGGGTTATATGTTTTAGTGGGTGACACTCGTGTTTTAGTGACCTTACCTTTGTCCAACACGTCCTTAATCATGTCAACGGCCGATTTTTGTTGATAGATTTGGCACCCAAGGCCCATGTTTAAGGGAAATAATGCCGACGAGATCACAAATTCATAGGCAAACCATTCGTCTTTGACCATGCCGTTACCTTTCGCCCTTATGACGATTCCATGGATCGCCCGCTGTTCTGTGTCTTTTTCATTCATTAATAACAAAACCAGGTCTTGGCCAATGGTTTTTGTTAAATCAACCTTGTTTTTAACGTAGCATGAGACATTGAAAAAGAAATTCTGGCCAATTTCCTCTTCTCCCTCAAAAGAAACAACAACGGCATCATCTTTTAAAAAAGATGCTTGGATTTGAGTGTATAGTTTGGCCTGAGAAGACGGATATGATGACATATCGAGACTACTTAATCATTTTTTCCTAAATCTTTTGATGCAAATTCTTTAATATAGCTGCCCAAAGGACCATCGGTTGAAATAAAACAATCGGCGTTGTCTAAAAGCGTATCATTGACTTTCATTTTGAGATAAAAATCATAGAATTTTAAATTTTTTTTGTAGGCATTTGTGGTTGTTTCAATGGCGGTTGCTTTGGCTTTTGCTTCAATAGTTTCAGCATATTTTTTTGCATTTGCCAAGATGATGGTTGTTTCACGGTCGGCATTGGCTTTGATAGTTTGGGCTTTTTCATCACCTTTTGCACGGTTTTCATTAGCATAACGGCTGAGTTCTGCACTCATTCTTGAAAACACGGCATGCCTGTTTTCCGTTGGAAGCTCTGTTCTAATGATACGTACATCAATAATTTCAATACCCCAATTTTTTGCATTACCGCTGACTTCTTGTTCAATTTTATGCATGATATCAGGACGTTCTTCGCTAAGCATTTGAGCTAAAGTGACCTTTCCAAGGACGTTCCTAACGGTACTGCTAATTAATGTTTCAAGACGAATTTTGGCGCCCGCTTCGGTTGCAGGCTCAATAGATTTAAAAAACAACAAAGGGTCTGCAATACGATAGCGCGTATAGGTGTCCACGATAAGACGTTTTTGATCCCCCAATGTTAAGGAGATAGGCGGCAAGTCATAACCAACAACACGACTTTCATAATAATTAACTTTGTGTATAAAGGGCAATTTAAATTTGAGCCCAGGCTCTTGATGCTTTTTGACAAACTGGCCAAATTGTAAAACAATAGCTTGTTGTCTTTGATCAACCATAAACATTGAATCACTAATTAGAAACAAACAAGCAAAAATAATAAAAATAATCTTTTTCATGGCCAACATACGACACTCCATTTGACACAGTCTAGCAAAACATACCCCATCCTTCAAAGAAGGCTGATCATCATCACCATTTTTAAAACGTTGAAGATCCAAGGTCTTCAAGAAACCAGCATCATTTGTTGACGATCCTGATTGGCATAACATGATGGGCAGTTTTGTTTGGTATTGATCGCTTTAGTGGTACACAGGATTTTGTTGAGATGCACCTTGTCAAGAAAGTATTTATTAATTCTGTCAATAAAATTCTTCATGCGTAGGCCCTGTGTTATCTGCATAAAACTATTGATATTGAATAAAAAATATGCAAAGATGAGTATCAAGATAGAGGAATGAACATGACGTCAATGAAAATACTTATTGCCCTAATAGTGGCTCATTTGATGGGTTATACAATGATGGCTCCAACACCTAAGTGGGTGAGAAACCAAAAAGAATCTTTCATTACGACTCAAGAAACACAATTATTTGTGCATGAAAATTGGAACAGCGAATATTTTTCCAAAATTTTCATTCATATTAAAGACGATCAATTGGCCAGAAAGGATTCTCATTTTTCAGTAACGATTAACCCTTTTATTGAGAAATTTACGCTGCACACAGTTGTACGCCAAAGAGGAGAAACTAAAGAAGATATTACAAAAAAATGCGTGATTAAACATTTTGATCAAATGGTTGACCATGGTATGTTTGACGAAGCGCGTACGATTCATGTGATTCTACCAGATGTGCAAAAAAGTGATTCTTATGAGATGACATACACGATCGCATTTACATCAATTTTGGGATTTTATGAAAAATTTTTGCACAAATTTCAAAAATATGTTCGTGTGATTGTTCCTAAAAAACAAACTTTTATGAAAATTCATGGAGTTAAAATCAAGAAAGAGTCTAATCAATATGATAATCATGATACGTTTTCTTTTGAATTAACAAACCATGATCAATATGTGGAACTATCGTCATTTCATTCATTTAAAGATATTTCTAAAAAAATTTATGAGTTTTATAAACCTGTACCCTTATCAGAAAAACTGCTGTCTTTCTTAGAGAATGTTAAAAAGATGAATATGACAGAAGCACAAATTATTCCTTATATTATTCAATATGTTCAAAATCATATTCGTTATGTATCAATTCATCACGGTGCAAATCAATTAAAACCAGCAGATCCAAATAGTGTTTTTGACAGAGGATACGGTGATTGCAAGGATTTAACCAATATATGTGTTCATATGCTTCGCTATTTTAATATTGATGCTTATCCCTTTTTAGTGCGTTATGACAGCCCTCGTGAATCCATATGTGACCTACCATCAATAACGCATTTTAATCACGTCATTGTAGCTGTTCAAAATTGCAAGGAATGGTTTTATTTTGACGCAACATCAACCTATCAAAAAGGTGATCTATGGTCGATGACCCAACCTTATTACCCTTATGGATTGCATGTCAATGATAAAGGGGGCGATCTTGTTTATCTAAAACCAAAAAAAATCAGTCGTATGCATATCAAAAAGATCAATAAAAAGAATGTCAGCGCAACATTTTCTCAAGGTTTTTGTGATCTATTAAGAGAAAAATTCAACTCAGGAACGGAGGATTTTAATGCAGCGGTCCATGAATTTTTTCCTATGTCTATTGAATCTTTTAAATTTGATGATGTGAAAAATAACCTTACTATTTGTGGTTCTTTTAGTAAAGGATTATCAATTGATCAATGGTGCGAACATAAAAAATTTCAAGAATATTTTGAATTAGATATGGAAGGCTTTTCACATCCCCAAACATCACTTAATACAGAAGAATCTTTTGATATGAAGGTGCACAAAAATCACGTAACTTTAAAAGTTAAAAAAATTAATATGCCCATTCAGCAATATGATCTTTTAAAAAAGTTTTTTCAAAATTTAAAATAAACTTTATCAAGATCTATCAGGCTCCTTTTTATCCTACTCAAACATAAAGAGGAAGGAACCTATACAATTTAAAATATCGCTGTTTTTTTTACTCATCAAACCAGTCATTAAGTTGTCATACACTAAAATTTAATCTTAGCAGGTCCGCTTTTTTGCACTTCAATATCCCATCCGTCACCAATAAAATGGTCTTTCATCGGAGCCGTTGTTTTCACTCCAATATCATCAAAATTTTTGGTAATCCATTTTTGACCAGCAGCACGTCCTTTATTGAACAGGTGATATAAAAATTCATGTTCAGTATTAAGTTTACTGGACCATCCTAATTCTTGGAAGCATGCTTCATCTTCAATCAAATGCATATAAACTTTTTTCATTGCACCTTCTTTGATAACACCCCTATCCATTAATTCTTGAATAAATGCAACGGAACGCATTTCTCGTACAACAGTTGCATTATTAGAAATTTCATTCAAACGATCAGCAATTTCTCTGGAAGACGTTGGTAATTTATTACGAACGGTTGGATTTAATTGAATCAGGATAATATCAGGGCTATCACAATCATAAATTAATGGGAAAAAGACTGGGTTACCAATAAATCCTCCGTCCCAATAATATTCCCCATCTACCAAAACGGCACTATGGATACTGGGTAAGCACGCACTGGCAAGCATGCATTCTGGTTTCATTTCATGAGTCTTAAATACTTTTAAGCGCCC
>JALRGP010000064.1 GCA_023259685.1 Alphaproteobacteria bacterium
GATTTCTAATTTAAAAAATAATATAATTAAAAAGAATTATCCCCCCACTTTTAATCGCACCCGAAACAAGATTTTACATTTTATTAATAAATTTTTGTCTTATGATACAATGGACTTAATGTTTAAGAATGAAAAAATTATGAGAAATCTTGCTATTATTGCGCACGTTGATCACGGTAAAACAACCCTGGTTGATCAACTGCTGAAACAAAGTGGTACGTTTAAAGCGCACCAACATGTGGAAGAACGCGCAATGGATTCGAATGATTTAGAAAAAGAGCGTGGCATTACAATTTTGGCAAAATGCACCTCGCTTATGTATAAAGAAACCCGTCTCAATATTGTTGATACACCGGGGCACGCTGACTTTGGTGGCGAGGTGGAACGCATTTTGTCCATGGTGGATGGAGTCGTTGTTTTGGTTGATGCCGCTGAAGGCCCCATGCCGCAAACAAAATTCGTTGTTGGAAAGGCATTAAAATTAGGTTTAAAACCTATTGTTGTCATTAACAAATTGGACCGCCCTGATGAACGCGCTCAAGAAGTTCTTAATGAAGTTTTTGATTTATTTGTGGCTTTGGACGCCAATGATGAACAACTAGATTTTCCGGTTTTGTATGCGTCGGGCAGGTCTGGTTGGGCTATTACAGATGTCTCGAACGAACGCGTTGATTTAACTCCCTTATTTGAGACCATTATCCATCATATTCCGGCTCCTCGTGTTCAAAAAGATGGATCCTTTCAAATGCTGGTCACCACCCGTGAGTATGATTCATACTTGGGACGCGTTTTAACTGGTCGTATTCAACAGGGTATTGCAAAGGTTAATATGGCCGTCAAAGTTTTAAGTGTTGATGGGCAATTGGTGGAACAGGGGCGTATTTCAAAAATATTATCCTTTAAAGGATTAGAACGTATTCCCGTTGATGAGGCGGTTGCCGGAGATATCGTGGTGATTGCGGGTCTTGAAAAGGCAACTGTGTCTAATACGATCGGCGCACCTGATATCACCGTGCCATTACCAGCTCAACCCATTGATCCACCCACCCTTGCCATGACATTTTCCGTTAACAACTCTCCCCTTGCTGGGAAAGAAGGGACCAAGCTGACATCACGTATGATTCATGATCGTTTGATGAAAGAGGCCGAAGGAAACGTAGCCCTTCATATTCGGATGACTGAAGATCGCGATGCGTTTGAGGTGGCTGGACGTGGAGAACTACAGTTGGGTGTTTTGATTGAAACCATGAGACGGGAAGGATTTGAATTATCCATCAGCCGTCCCCGTGTTTTGTTTAAAACTGATGAACAAGGGCAAAAATTAGAACCAATTGAAGAAATTGTCGTTGACGTTGACGATGAATATACGGGATCAGTCATTGAAAGCCTCAATTTACGCAAATGCGATATGGTCAATATGTTCCCATCGGGCGGTGGTAAAACGCGTCTGGTTTTTCATGGGCCATCCCGAGGTTTGATTGGGTTTCACAGTCCATTTTTAACGATGACACGCGGTACCGGGGTCATGAATCGTGTGTTCCATGGGTATGACCTGTATAAAGGTGCTATCGAAGGACGTATTAATGGTGTTTTAATTTCCAACAGCGACGGTGATTCGGTTGCATACGCCTTATTTAATTTGGAAGATCGTGGCACATTATTTATTGGTGCTGGCGCCCCCTTGTACCAAGGAATGATTATTGGAGAAAACAGCCGTGATAACGATTTGGAAGTCAATCCTACAAAGGCAAAACAACTAACGAATGTCAGAGCCTCTGGAAAAGATGAAGCGATTCGCCTCACCCCACCGCGCATCATGACGTTGGAACAAGCATTGTCATATATCCAAGACGACGAATTGGTGGAGGTCACACCCAAGTCCATTCGTCTTAGAAAACGTTATCTTGATCCAAATGAACGGAAAAAAATGGGATCGCGTTAGTTTAATATCAAGGCCCTTTATTGAAAAGGGCCAGCCATGTGATGTATAAAGACTCAAATTTCTATCATTCTGATTTTAGAAAATGTTTTTGCGCTTCTATTTCAAAAAAAACTGATTTTTACATCAAAAATTTTGGATACAGACATAAGGTCAATTGATAAACTTAAAATTCAAAAAGTGAGGAATCATATCAAAAATCAGTCATACTATATAAAACTGATTATTGACCAAATTAATGGGATTTCATTGTGGAATTGTTGGTTTGCCGAATGTTGGCAAATCAACCCTTTTTAACGCACTAACGTCAACTTTTTCTGCCCAAGCGGCCAATTATCCATTTTGCACCATCGAACCAAATGTGGGACGCGTCCCTTTAGAAGACACAAGGCTTATCAAATTGTCGGCTCTTGAAAAATCTCAAAAAATTATCTTTGCACAAATGGAATTTGTTGACATTGCCGGGCTTGTCAAAGGTGCTAGCCAAGGCCAAGGTCTTGGAAACCAATTTTTAAGCCATATTAAACAAACCGATGCCATTATTCACATGGTTCGGTGCTTTGATGACGGGGATATTGTGCACGTGGACGGATCGGTTGATCCTTTGCGTGATATTGATGTGATTGAAACGGAATTATTGTTATCAGATTTGGCGTCAATTGAAAAAAAAATCACATCTCTTCAAAAAAAAGCAAAAAATGATAAGGCAGCCGCCCAAGAACTATCAGTCTTTGAACCTATTTTAAAATTATTAGAAGACGGCTTGTCTCCTTTGTCTTTTTACCAAAGTTGCGATGAAGCGTCTCAAAAAATCATTGATCAGATGCAACTGATTTCAATGAAAAAAGTTTGTTACGTTGCCAACGTTATGGAAGATCATGTGATCAGTGGTAATGCCTATACTCAAAAAGTTATTGATTTAGCCAATTCAAGAGGAGCACCATCCGTTATTATTTGCGCAAAAATTGAAGAAGAACTGGCGCAGTTGGATGCAACTGATAAACGTGATTATTTAAACAGTCTGGGTCTGACGGAAACGGGACTTAACCGTATTGGAACAATTGGATATGATCTTTTAAATTTGATGAGTTTTTTTACCATTGGCCCCAAAGAAGCCCACGCGTGGACAATTCAAAAAGGATCAAAAGCCCCGCAGGCGGCCGGCGCCATTCATACCGATTTTGAAAAAGGATTCATTTGTGCCCAAACCATTTCCTACGATGATTATATTGCTTACCAAGGAGAAGAGGGTGCCAAAAGTGCGGGAAAAATGCGGTTAGAAGGGCGTGATTATACCGTTCAAGACGGAGACATTATTCATTTTCGCTTTAACGTCTGATATTAAAATGTTGTATGGTGTGTGTGGCGCAGCAGCGATTTTTTTGATACTGTTCCTTGTTTATATGATCAGATATCGCCGTTTAGAACGTGTCTATTTTGAATTACAGGTTATCCACAGGTCACACCTAGATACTCAAAATTCCGTTTTTACAATTAAAAAAGTCGTTGATGATGCCTTACATAAAAATACTAAAGATTTTATGGACATGGCGGCTCATATGCAAAATAAAGACCTGATATTTCAAAAGGAAATGGCATTGCCTTTGCACCAAGCATTGAAAGATATCTCTGAGAAATTTCAATCTATTGAAAAAGAACGGGCGCAATCTCACGGAGACCTTCGGCGGTATTTGCAAGAATTAAGTATGTCTCAAAATGAATTAAAAAAAGAAACTCACCGTCTGTCATTAGTTTTAAAAAATCCCATGGGGCGTGGTCAATGGGGTGAGATGCAACTGCGCCGTGTTGTTGAAATCGCCGGTATGCAAGAGCAATGTGATTTTTTGGTTCAAAATACATTAGATAATCGTATGAGGCCAGATATGGTTGTATATTTACCAGGAAAACGTCACATTGTGATTGATGCAAAAACGCCTTTGTCATCTTATCTAGATGCTTTGAATGAAACAGATGATATGAAGAGTATGGAGCTTATGAAGGAACATGTGAAGCATTTAAAAAATCACATTCGATCTTTATCTCAAAAAAGTTATTTTGATCAATTTGAATCTCATCCGGAATTCGTCATATTATTTTTACCGAGTGAATCGATGTTTAGCACCGCTTTGTCTGTAGACCCTACACTCATTGAATCATCGGTTCGTGACAAGGTTATTGTGGCTACACCTACGACATTAATTACATTATTAAAATCCATTTCTTATGGATGGAAACAAGAAAATATGACAAAAAATGCTAAAGTTATTATCAGTTTATCTAAAGAATTAATGAAAAGAATGGGGGATTTCATGTCCCATTGTCAAAAGCTTGGTAAATCAATCGAATCTTCCCAAGAAACCTATCACCAGTTGATGCGAACTTATGAATTGCGTATTTTATCAACTATGAAAAAATTTGATTCACTGAGTACGTCCGAAGATTTTGATGCACAGGATGTTATTGATTCTCCATAATAAAAAAATGATTGTCACCTCTTGTCATTTAAAATCATAGGGTAGCATTCATGTTTAAATGGTATATCATCTATAAAATATTTTGTCTAAAATGAAAACTGCTGCAAAAATTTTATAATCGTTACAAAAAAATCTTATACTTAGTTATAATAAATACCGAGTGTGCAAGTTGTTTTACAAGGAGCATAAAATTTTGTTTAAATAAATTTTAGTAAGAAATTTAAAAACATTTTATGCTCCTAGAAGATTTTATCATAACTGTTTATTGCGTTGTTGATGAGAATTTGAAGAAAATTTTGAAAGGCAAAAATATTAGAAAAAGTGGCCCCTCTCCCTCTTTAACGGATAGTGAAGTGATCACAATGGAAATCATTGGTGAATATTTAAGCCAAAAAAATGATACAGCTATTTGGAATTATTTCAAAAGGCATTGGCTACATTTTTTCCCCAAGATTGGACATAGAACAACTTTTCTTCGGCAATGCGCTAATTTATATCATCTAAAACAAATCATGCAGACCAATCTTTCAGATACTTTATGTCAAGATCAAGATATCTATTTATTTGATGGTTTTCCAATACCGACATGCCACCTTAAACGTTATAAAAGATCTCATACAGACTTAAGATACGAGGGTCGTGTGGGATATTGTGCTGCAAAAGATTTAAAATACTTCGGATTTAAAGGTCATTTGCTGATCACTCAAAAAAGGTATCATCAAGAACTTTACAGTAACGTCAGCTTCTGTTGATGAAAGGGATGTTGTTCCTGAATTAACACAGTCTCTTCAAGGTCATTTAATCGCTGATAAAGGATTAATCCGTCCTGAATTAAAAGAAGAACTCTCATCAAGGGGGCTTTGTCTACATACACCTTTACGTAAAAATATGACAGATGACAGACCTTCTGAATTTGTTCATCAACTGATGGATATACGTAGAAAAGTTGAAACTGTTATTTCCCAACTGACGGATAGATTTAATGTGCAAAAAATTAAAGCGAAAGATATGTGGCATTTGTGTGCAAAAGTAGGACGAAAAATTCTCACTCACACCATGTGTTGTTTTATTAACTCAAAACTTTCCCCTGAGCAACCCGTTAAATTTCATATGCTAGTACAATAACAACTTGCACACTCGGTAATAAATTTAATATGCTAGTACAATAACAACTTGCACACTCGGTAATAAATTTAATTGTTTAAAATTTTTCACACCATGCGCACAATGACAGATATACGAACACGTCCCATGTTGTATGACTACAATTATTGTTCCCTTAAAAATAACTTGAAGACATTGCATCATCTTAAAACTTTAATTGGAGGTCGTCCCCTTAAAATTTTGGATATTGGTTGTGGTGAAAAACCTTTTGAATCAATGTTTTTAAACTGCGAATACATTG
>JALRGP010000065.1 GCA_023259685.1 Alphaproteobacteria bacterium
CTGATTTTTTTGTAAACGAAGCAAATATGGTATTTAATTTAAGAGAAAAAGCCAAGGCGTATTACAATATATTGCTGCAAGGGAATCGCCCGATTATTGAAATTATCTTTTTTAGTATGATTATGATTGTATCGGGTTCTTTGAACCATTCAGAGTTTATGACTGCGTTATCTGCTTTTGCTTATATCAGTATGCGACTTATCGTATCATTCAATGGAATCTCATCTAGATTATCTACGATAAAATTTTATATGTCTTCCTTAGATGCGATCATAGAGAGTTTTTCATATGAACAGCGACAGATTCGACGTTGTCCTGGGTTTTCTTTTAATCAAATGATTGAGGTTAAAGGATTAAGCTTTTCATTTGGAAAGCGGACAATTTTGAGTGACTATCATTTAACAATTCAAAGGGGTGAAAAAATTGGTATTGTGGGTTCAACTGGATCCGGTAAATCCACATTGATTGATTTAATGCTCGGGCTGTTGGATCCATCCCATGGTACCATTTTTGTGGATGGCTTGTACGACGTGCGGTGTGAGGAATGGAAAAATTATATTGGTTATGTTCCTCAGTCCATATATCTGTTGGACGAATCTATCCAAGACAATATTGCTTTTGGCGAACAGGTTGATGAGATCAAAATCAAAGACGTCATAGCCAAAACCCAATTAACGGAATTGATTGAGAGACTCCCGAATGGAGATCAGACGATTGTTGGAGAACGTGGCATCAAATTGTCCGGAGGAGAACGTCAACGGATTGCCATTGCGCGGGCTTTGTATAGGAACCCTGAGGTGCTGATTTTTGATGAAGCCACATCGGCTTTGGATCATGACACAGAATCAAAAATTATGGATACAATCTATGAAATTGGATACAACAAGACATTGATTATGATTGCGCACCGCCTATCAACGCTCAGTCGGTGCGATCGTATTGTGGAGATTGGGTAATGGGCAGAAAGATTTTATTTGTCATAGGTCAAATGGGTTGTGGAGGCGCAGAGCGTGTTGTAGCCAATGTGGCCAATTATTTATGTGATCAAGGGGACGCAGTTGCCCTCCATCATTTTCAATCAAAAGATTATCAATCGTTTTACGCCTTAGACCCACGTATTCGTCTATTTCATATTGATTACCATACACGAAAACCAAGAAGACTTTGGGATTATGTTATCCTTTTTGTCAAGGCTGTCCTGTCTTTGCGTAAAGTTACAAAAACAACCTTCAAACCCGACGTCATCATATCTGTGGGTGCATCCACCAATATACTCGTCTTGTTATCCACGTGGGGGCTGAAGATTCCGGTTATTGTTCGGGAAACTATTGATTTAGATGTTGTTTTTAACAATAAAAATATCTTTAATAAAATAAGAGAAATTTTTTACCTAAAAGCGGCCGCCATTGTATGTTTGTCCCATAAGATGAAAAACTTTTTTAAAAATAATTTAAGAAAAAAAATATTTTTGATTCCTGGTGGCACGCGAATTGATATGGTTAAAAAAAACTGGATACCAACTAAAAAAATTGTATCTGTGAGCAGACTCACTTTCCAAAAAGATATGCAAACACTCATAAAAGCATTCTTTGAGTTCGAACGCTATAAGCCCAATTATATTCTCACGATTTATGGAGATGGGGATATGCGTCAAGAACTGCAAAAAATGATTGATAATTATGGCTTAAGGGATAAAGTTACTTTGGCTGGAAATGTCCATAACCCCAAATCTCACTATGAAGACTATGATTTTTTTGTGACAGCTTCCAGATATGAGGGTGTTCCAAACGCCGTACTTGAGGCACTTAGTGTTGGGCTTCCCGTGCTTGCAACGGACATGAGCGTCACCCATATTGAAGGCGTCAAAGACAACGATAACATGCTGCTTGTGCCCGTTGGAGACGTGAAAGCTATGGCGGAGGCAATGACTCAGATGGTTGAGAATCAGGATCTTTATAATAAAATCCGAACAAATGGTCAAAAGTTATTGTCATTTTATGACCATGATAAAATTATGAGTGATTGGGATTGTTTGATTAATGAAGTGATGAAAGATGGCTAGAAAAATTATCATATTTATAAGCTCTATGGAGGCAGGAGGTGCACAGCGTGTTGTTGCTAATTTACAATGTGGATATTTGTGATGGTACCGCTATCAAAGATATCGTTGAACGCACCCGTCCAGACATGTGTGTGCATATGGCGGCGGAATCACATGTGGACCGTTCCATTGATTCGGCTGATATTTTTATCCAAACCAACATTATGGGCACCTATACGTTATTATCGACTTTTTTGCCGTATACAAAGAATCATCCATCTTTTAGATTTTTACATGTATCAACGGATGAGGTTTTTGGGACCCTTGGGGCAGAGGGGGCTTTTGATGAGGATTCTTCTTATCGTCCCAATTCACCCTATGCGGCGTCCAAAGCGTCCTCTGATTTATTGGTCAGATCCTTCATCAAGACCTATGATTTTCCGGCCATGATTATCAATACGTCCAATAATTATGGGCCGTGTCAGTATCCAGAAAAATTATTGCCTTTGACGATTTTAAATGCGTTGAACCATCAACCCCTTCCCATTTATGGAAACGGTCAGCAAGTACGGGAATGGTTGTATGTGGGCGATCATGTGGCGGCTTTGTTGTTATTATTGGACAAAGGTCGTTTAGGAGAGTCCTATTGCATTGGATCCCATCAAGAACAACGCAATATTGATGTGGTTCGAAAAGTATGTAGCATTTTGGATGCGTTGGTGCCAATTGATCATTCGTATGCAGATTTGATCACCTTTGTGGCGGATCGTCCTGGTCATGATGTACGCTATGCCACCAATTCATCGAAAATCCAAAAAGAGATTGGATGGAAGCCACAAATGAATTTTGACGATGGCTTAAGGAAAACGGTTGAATTTTATATACACAACCGTGAAAAATTTGATAAAGTGTCTCATGCACGAACACGGATAGGGCTCACACGATGAAGGGAATTATCTTAGCAGGCGGCACAGGATCACGACTGTATCCATTGACCCTTGCCACCAATAAACAATTACTGCCTAT
Organism: Alphaproteobacteria bacterium; assembly: GCA_023259685.1. Taxonomy (GTDB): domain Bacteria; phylum Pseudomonadota; class Alphaproteobacteria; order JALRGP01; family JALRGP01; genus JALRGP01. The sequence continues at coordinate 3,068 of JALRGP010000065.1, forward strand.
CTATGATAAACCGGTCATTTATTATCCACTCACCACATTAATGTTGGCGGGTATTCGCGACATCTTGATCATTTCAAATGCGAGTGATATGGACGGTTTAAAACGGTTACTGGGAGCCGGAGAGCATTTAGGGCTCTCCATCATCTACAAAATTCAAGGACGTCCGAATGGGCTGCCAGAGGCCTTTATTTTAGGGGAAGATTTTATAAACGGTGAGCCTGTGGCGATGATATTGGGGGATAATTTTTTCTATGGTCACGGTTTATCTGGGTTGTTAACTGAAGCTATTAAAACTTCTGCGCCTTGTCATATTTTTACCCACCACGTGGATGACCCGTCACGCTATGGCATTGTGGTGTGTGATGACGCAGGGCGCATGGTGAACATTGAAGAAAAACCAGTCCATCCCAAATCCCATATGGCGGTGACAGGGTTGTACTTTTTTGATGGATCCGTCTCGAAGCGCGCATGTGAATTGTTACCGTCCCCAAGAGGAGAATTGGAAATTGTGGATTTAATTCGGACCTATGACCCCGTGTCCATCACCTATTTGGGACGAGGATACGTGTGGTTTGACGCAGGGACTCCCCAATCGTTACTCGCAGCCTCCCATTATGTGGAGGTTATTCAAACGCGCCAAGGGGATTACGTGGCATGCCCAGAGGAAGTCGCCCTTCGTATGGGATTCATTGATAAATCTATCCTTGAAAAAGCATTATTTACGATGCCTACGTCAAAGTATTCGGATTATTTAAAAAGAGTTGCCCATGATTACCATTGAAACAGGATTTGATGGGCTGATTTTAATTGAGCCCAAAATCTTTGATGACCATCGGGGACGTTTTTATGAATCATGGTCCCGTGAGCGTTACCAAAGTGTTGGGATTAAGGAAGATTTTGTGCAACAAGATATATCAATTTCTGTGAAAAATGTATTACGTGGTCTTCATTTCCAGGGCAGCCAATCTCAAATTGTAAGTATTATCAAGGGTGTGATATTTGATGTGGCCGTGGATATGCGCCCCACTTCCAATACATATTTAAAACATTTTTCGGTGATTTTAGATGACACATCACCTCGGCAATTATATATGTCAGCAGGTTTTGCGCACGGTTTTTGTGTGTTAAGTGATGAGGCTGTGCTTCATTACGATTGCAGTGAGTATTATAGACCCTCTCACGAAGGGGGGATTATTTGGAACGATCCAGTGCTGGGGATAAAATGGCCTATCACACATCCCATTTTATCCATGAAAGATCAACAATTTAAAGGAGTATCATGTCTTTAGAATCAAAATTAACCTTACTTGTCTATTTAAAAGACCGCGCATCATTTACGAAGCGTTTGTGTGATTATTTTCATTTAATCAAGTACCCATGCCATGTATTTTTTGCGGATGGGTCTCTTGAAGATGAGAATGAAAAAATTATTGCATCCTTTAAGGATGCCAACTTTTCCTATACCTATCATCGCTATCCTAAAGATTTAACATTCACCGATTTTTATGCAAAGGTCGCGGACGCGGCAAGCAAAATAACTACACCTTATGCGATGACATTTGATAATGATAATTTTCCAATTGTAAACTCGCAACTAAAAGCCGTAGAGTTTTTAGAAACCCATGGTGATTATGTGGCGTGCAATGGGTATTTTTTACCGTTTCATATTTCTCCAGATTCATCAAAACCTTACGGAAAAAATTTTTTTATTGAAAAAAATCATAGATATTTTTTATATCATTTTAATACGCCAAAATTACAAAGAAATGAAGATGATTTTATTGACAGAATGATCAATAGTTTTTTGTATTATTATCCTTTGTATTACAGTGTCTTTAGAACAGATGTGTTTAAGAACAATGCTATGTATACACGTGAAATGAATTATCAAGATATATTTGTTCATGAATTTGCCCAAAATTGCTTTACGTTGATACAAGGTAAAATTCATCAGCTCGATGACATTTTTTTCCTTCAACAGCAAGGTTCATCGCAATGTTGTGCCCATCAACCTCCTTTTTTAAAACGATTATTTCACCAAGATACAGTTCAAAATTTTAGACGGATGTTTGTGAAGTGTTTGGAACTCCAAAATCATCCTGTGAATGACGATATTTTAAATCGATTATATGACGCAGTGATTGTGATGATTGAGGGGCATTGGCTACCGAGTAGAATGAGGTATCAACTCATTTTTATATGCAAAAGTTTTATATATCTTGTCCAAAAAAAGTTTATGGAAAGTACCTCATTTTTTTGGGATCACATAAATATGATACGTTTAAAAAAACATCTGTCTCCCCATTTTATCAAGGACGTTAAGAAAATTATCACATCACCGCCGCGTCAATGAATCTGTTTCAAATTCAAATCTTAGCCCCAAACTTTGTGTGACAGCAAGCTCAAAGTTTGGGTATATGAAGCATATTTAAAAAAGAATTTGTAGGGAATATGAGGCGTTTAAAAAACACCTTTATCTCAAAAGTTTTTTTCAGTACTTTATCTTGTGTCCATCCTCATACTGTACCATCCCCATGGTGTCATTGGATATCACATGGAGAGGGTGGGTCAGGGCCTACGCACGAAGAATTTTATTGACACAATTCAATAAATTCTTTGATGACATAGAATTTCACCCCATGATACTTTTGAGTGATTGCTCAGGTTTTGTTTTAGCTTTTTGAAGGATACCCAATGCCCATTTTCTTAAAATAT
>JALRGP010000066.1 GCA_023259685.1 Alphaproteobacteria bacterium
ATACATTAAACTGGGCATATGATTCAGCATTAGGATCTGTAATAGTCTCTGCTGAGGAAGATGGGCCTAAAATTGTTGATTTTAGTTTAAGTGATGAAAACGGTAATATTGTAACCGATTCTATTTTAAATTTAAAAGGTTATAATAAGTATATAGGTCGATTCATTGTATAAAATTAATCGTGAGTTTCTCGCAAAGTTCTGTAATATCAAATTTAAACGTTATAAAACTTTTGTCTTTGGTTAAGAAAGATAAAAAAGTTGTTTTGATTGCTATTTCCATTTTTCTGGTGTTTGCAAAATTATATTTAGTATGGGTGACGCCTTTATTTGAATCATCAGTTGCCATACAAATTAAAGGTGGTCAAAAATCAACGGCCTCCTTGTTAATGGGAATGGACGCTGGAATAATGGGAGGCACTCCAGCTAGTATGTCTTCTGAAATAGCTTTAATGAAAAGCCACGACAATATCTTAAAACTCACAGAAGCCCTCCAGATGAATGTAAAAATCAGACCAAATCTTTGCCCATTGATTGGTGGATATGTATTCAGAAACCACAAGGATCCAAATGTCTTATCGTCTCCTTTTTTAGGAATGACCTCTTATGCATGGGGTGGGGAATTATTAAAGATTGATTCCATTGAGTGTGCAAATGAATTTCATAATCAAGAATTTAAAATTAAAAAAATTGATGATCATACCTATGATCTGTTTTTAAAAAATAAAAAATATCAAGGGCGTATAGGAGTCAAGGAAGATTTTGATGGATTTAAAATATGTATGAATCAATTTATTGGTCGTCCAGGTGTGGAGTTTTTTATCACCGTTCGTTCAAAAGAAAGTCTGATTTCTGATACAGCGTCTCATATTACCATTGCGCCTTTTGATAAAAAAGCAACTGATTTACTTAAAATATCCGCCTTACACGCAGATCCTGTTTTTGCAAAACGCATGGTTGATCAATTTATCTCCGTTCATATTGGACGAAAAATTGAAGAGGAAAATATAAAAATACAAAAAATACTCAATTATATTCAATCCAAATTACCATCGGTTGAAAAAGATTTGAATGACAAGGAGGAAAAATTTAATAATTACCGCCGTGACCAAAAAAGTATTAACCTAGGTAAACAAATGGAATTGGTCTTGAATCAGGTGGTTGGTGTTCAATTAAAACTCACAGAACTTTATCAAAAAAAAGCTGATCTCCTTCAAAATTATACTCCCCAACATACGCACGTTAAATCTATTGATCACCAAATTGGATATCTAAAAAATGAACTCAAAAAACTCGAACGAGAATCGCTTAAACTGCCAGATTTAGAAATGGGATTTGTGGGATTCGAGCGTCACGTGAAAGTTCAAGGAGAATTATACTTAGAATTGCTGAAAAAAATGCAAGCATTTGAATTGCAGCGTGCCCAAGCGGAATCGAATATTTACATTTTTGAAAAATCATTGGTTGCAGAATACCCAGTAAAACCTGTACCACTCATTGTTTATGGATCTGCAGTGATCTTAGCTGTCTTTTTATCCCTTGGACTGATTGTGGTGCGTTATATATTATTTGGGTATATTACAAACGCAAAAAGCTTAACATCAGTAACGTCGATCCCAGTCATTGGATCGGTTTTCGCGTCATCATCTAATGATCCTCATTATATCGATGTTATCACAAATGAATCTATTAGAAGTATTAGAACAAGCTATCTACTCCAATCCTTTAAAACAAATAATCGTATTATGATCACAGGTTCGACCTCTGGTGTTGGAAAATCATTTTTATCCTATCATTTAGCAAAATCATTGGTTGAAGCTGGTAAAAAAGTCTTGCTCATGGATTGCGATTTTAGACTTGGGCATTTAAAAGATTATTTTAATAAAAATTTAAAAAATGAAGGATTATCTAATTTTTTGCAAAATAAAATTCAAGATATTCCTGTTCAAAAAACCGATATTCACAATCTGGATTTTATATCCAATGGGAACATTTTAAATCAGCATCAAGGAGAATTGTTTTTAAATGTTGATTTTTCAAATATGTTACATGAATTATCTGAACGTTATGATGTTGTCATCATTGATACCCCTCCATTATTCCCCATGTCAGATGCCCTTATTATAGGTCGTCTATGTGAAACCAATTATTTTGTGATTCGAAGCAATGAAAGTAAAATTTCTCAAGTATCAGATGGTTTGTCAAAAATGTCGATGGCCAATGTTCCTTTGAATGGAATTATTATTAATGGCCTTCACAAAGATCTATCTGATGATTATTACAGTAAATATTACTACAATGACGACGCTAACAATTCCTCTCTTATGAAGAAAGTGAAAGAGCGTTTGCGTTACTTATGGAAATAATTCATCAACATTTTGAAATTATTTCATCTACACAAACATATGCAAGAGATCATATCTCTTGCAAACCTCATCAATTTTTTATTATCAGTGCCGATCAGCAAACCCGTGGCATAGGACAAAGGTCCAAAGAATGGCGATCGCCTATGGGCAATATTTATGTCAGTTATGTATTTGCATTGCCAGTAGAACAATCAATGTTATTTTTACGTTATCCTTCGGTGATGGCGTTATGTGTGATTGATGCATTAGAATTTTATGAAATTCATGGACGTATCAAATGGATTAATGATGTTTTGATTAATCAAAAAAAGATCGCTGGTATTTTATGTGAAAATCATGGATCATCTTTGGATCATCCTCATTATTTTAAGGCAGTTGTTGGAATTGGCTTAAATGTCAATACAGAACCACTGGATACCAATCAACCGGTCACGTCGATGATGACAGAAATACATACATATTATGATGTTAAAGACGTATTAACCACCTTAACAAATAAGATCATGATGCAGATTCCAATGCTGCAAAAAAATGGACCCGCTTATTTGTATGATCGCATTCATACATATTGGGATTTTTTAAATCAAATGGTGACGGTTACCCTGACAACAGGTGAAACTATCACCGGAATTTTTAAAGGGGTCCGCCCAGATGGCGCTTGCATCATTGATGATCATGGGCAACATCATTATGTAACCAATGGTCATCTCAAAGGGTAAATTTTTTGTTCTATTATGGACACTAAATAAGAATGAATCTGGTAAGTTGGATACAAATTTTTTAAAATAAATTCGTACCTTTTGACCTGATTGACATGATGTAAGAGATCAATCTCAAATGTTTTAAACTCAACAATTTGGATGCATTGGCTTGAATGACATATAAACAATCTATCTAATCGGTATTGATCTGTGTTAAAAGCAATATCTACCTCAGATCGACCATTTTTAAAAAATGATTGCCATAAGGGGTTATCCATCAATTTTTTAGGATAAGGAAGTGGTATCATCTGGGCCCAGGTGTCTTCATCCTCAAAATGATGTTTTTCCAAAAACTCATGGACCAAAAGACCAATTTTTTGTTCCAGAGAATACCGTGCGCAAGACACAGGGCGCTCAATGTGCTTTTGTGCCCACAAAGGTATCTTTGTTTCTTGATCGCGTTCATCATCAGGGGATTCAACTGTTGGTAAATCAAGTGATTCTTTGAAATCTTTCCAATACCAACCAAAACTCGATTCCTTATATTTTGAGGTGGTCATCACGTATAAATGATCGCGGGCCCGCGTCATGGCCACATACAACAAACATCTGTGTTCATCATAAGCTTGCTGTAAAAAATTATCTTTTAACGTGACAGTTTTTTCAATATCCATCATTGCATTAGGTTTTAAAATACAACGGTCTTCAAATTTTAATACATCCTCTTTTGATAAAGATGGCGGCATGCCATCATCCAAAATAATCACCGTTTGGGCTTCTAAGCCTTTGGATCCATGGATTGTCATTAACCGTACCGGTGATGATAAAGAAAGCAAATCATAAATTTTTTTATCTTGATGAATATAATCAATAAAAAATTTAATGTGATACGGGAAATTTTTTTGAAAATCAATAATCACAGAGACAATCATATCATAGACGTGTTCTATACCCGCCAAAGGATACGATGCATCATCAATGATTTTAAAAAAAATATCCATGATCGTTTGCCCCTGAAGGGTGGTCAAAAAATTATCTAAACAATCTTTAATGGGAGATGGGATCACATCATACAAACATGCGTGATGTTCAAGTCGTTTCATTGATAAATCTTTTAAATCCTCATCACTGATATTAAAAAATGGGCTTTTTAATAAACATAGTGCGTTGTAATCGTCACGAGGGTCTGTCAAAAATTTGAAAAAACTTAATACGTCTTGGATAAAAAGATGCTCCTTTAAACATATGCGATCTGAACTGGAAACGGGAATTGCATAACCTCGAAGCATTTGATCCAAGGGCTCCATAAAAGGCGTTCTATGTCTGCATAAAACCAAAATATCTCTGTGTCCTTTGGCATATAACGTTTGAATCAGTTGAGCCGCAGCCATAACCACATCATCCTTGATCATAAAAGAAAACGACCCTGGATCTTGTCGTGTGAGTGTATGATGGGTTTTAAAAATTGTGTCGACGGCCCATAGAACCTCTTTACCACTTCGAAAGGAAGCATGCTGCTCTTTGATACTCAGGGGTTTTTGATGACACATAAGGGGAATTTTTTTTTCTACCTTTTCAAAATAATAACGATCTGCCCCTTGAAAACTGTAAATAGATTGCTTTTTATCTCCTACAATACAGATACTTTTATGAGAAAAAGGTAAAATAACATCCTCGCATAAGCTTAAAATAATATCCCATTGGGTGGGGCTGGTATCTTGGGATTCATCTACGATGATATGATCAATGTGGGATCCTAGTTGATGAAGAGTTGTTGGATTTTTCAACAATTTTTTCATTTCTATTAAAACGTCTGAATAATCAACCAAACAACGCGCCTGTTTTTGTTTTTGATATTCTTTTTGAACGGCGCCGAGTAATTGTGAAAAATACAGATTTAAATGAAATAACTCATTTTCCACTTTTTGATAGTAATAATCGATAACGCAGGGTGCATGAGGAGTGGTTATTTTTTTTCGAATACGTCCATCCTTTGTAAAGACTTGATCTACCAAACTATCCAATGAATCATCTATTTTTTGATAAGTAAAAAAATCAGGATCAATAGTCAAATGAATACACTTTTGAATAAGAGATTCAATCTTTGAACGGGATAAAAATGCTGATAATTTGGATAGGGCGTCTAAAGATTGATGACGTCTTAAACAATCTAAAATCAGATTGTCTTGTTCATCATCGCACAATAATTCGCACCCAAACATTTTGGATAAAATAGATTGGGAAAATCCGTGAATGGTGTGTATTTTAAGGCAGGGCTTTTTTAAAACATCATTAATAATGGGGTCACAATGGGTCAATAACCGCTCTTGCATTTCCTGAGCGGCAGCATTGGTAAATGTTAAACATAAAATGCGATCAGGAGAGATGCCCTTTTTTAATAGATCAAGGATCGTCTGAATTAAAAAATATGTCTTACCCGTGCCAGCAGACGCATTTACCCAAGTGTTTACCATGTGTTAAGGAGAGGGTAAGTTTAAAATATGTTCAACCTCTTCTTTCGTCAGGGCACTCGCTTTTATAATAGACGTTAGAGGAACGCCATCATTATGTAATTCTTTAATCATCTGAACTTTGGCTTTGTATTCTCCCTCTTTCATTCTTCTTGGCCGTTTGGTTTGAAGAGCATCGACG
>JALRGP010000067.1 GCA_023259685.1 Alphaproteobacteria bacterium
ACAAATATTTAATAAAGTATGAATAAATAGTTAATTTTCTAAAAAAATAAAAATTGATTTCTAATTTAAAACATAATATATTTAAAAGATGCACCCTCCACTTTTAATCACACCCCAGATTATTTTAAATTTTTTCTATCTTTAACCTATTAACCTGGGTAGTTACGAAAAAATATAATAATTTTGAAATAAATTTAAAAAAATGTAATATGAGTTATATGCTCGGTACTTAATTGATGGCCAAAATAATTAAGAAACTACACCCTCAATGCCAAGATGTTTTATCAGGAGCCTTTGGGCTGGCGCGTAAAAATGGAAATTTTTTTGTAGAGATCCAGCATTTTTTGTTTAAAGGATTTGTGGATCATCTACCAGATTTTCATTTCATATTAAGGCATTATGATATCGATATATCTTCTGTTTTAAAACAGTTGAATATGTCTATTGATAAAATGAATAAAAATGCTCAAATGAGTCCCGCTTATTCCCCTCATTTACTAATGTTGTTTGATCAAGCATGGTATGTCAGTAGTGTTGAGTTGGACCTCAATTATATATCGGGATTATCTATGATGTTTGTTTTAGTAGATTATGACCCTTTACGTGGAATCATGTTAGAACATTGTCCATTATTTTTAAGAATTCCACGAACTGTCTTTAAAAATGAAATCGAAAGTTTATTTCATTCTTTGTCTGAGTCTCAGAAAAAAATGGCCGTATGCTAACGGTTTTACTCCGTTGTGATTTAAATGTTCCCCTGGATAAAGAAGGTGCGGTATTAGATAATTCGCGCATTGTTGCCATTCAAGACACGGTTAATTTTTTCCTTAATAACAATGCACGCATTGTGTTGCTCACTCACTTGGGACGTCCCAGTCCTTCTCATGATAGCAGCCAGTGGAATCCATCCTTTTCTACTCTGTTGTTGAAAACTGCCATCGAAAAAGCCTTCCAAAATGATGTCTTATACATCAACGGACTCATTGGAAAAGATATTTTTTCAACCATTCAAAAATCCAATCAAGGCTTAATTTTATTAGAAAATTTACGTTATCATCCGGGTGAAGAAGCAAACGATTTTGATTTTGCAAAAGAGTTGTCATATTTAGGTGACATCTATGTTAATGATGCCTTTTCTGTGTGTCACAGAGCGCACGCTTCTGTGTCTCAATTACCTTTACTCATGAACCACAGTGTGGGATGCTCTTTACAAAAAGATATGGATGCCTTCCATCGCATTTTAAAAAAACCTTTGAAGCCATTGGTTGTATGTATGGGGGGGGCAAAATTATCAACAAAACTACCGATTATCGAACATTTATTGCCGCGTATTGATTATTTAATTGTAGGGGGCGCCATGGCCCATACATTTTTAAAAGCAAAAGGTCATTCAATTGGTTCATCAATGTATGAAGACTCATACGTTGATACGGCATCTTCGTTGCTTGAAAAATATTCATCGTCAATCATTTTACCTATTGATGGCATTGGCATTCATTACACAGGTACACTCATAACAACAGATCTTTCTGATGTTCCAGATGATGTGACGTTGTATGACGTAGGCAACAATAGTATTAAACTTTTTGAATCAATCATTGGACCAGCTGAAACGATTGTGTGGAATGGGCCTTTTGGCAAGATCGAGGATCCACGCTTTCAATCAGGAACACTATCATTAATTCATATGTTATCAAATTCAAAGGGTATCACCATCGCTGGAGGGGGAGAAACAAACTACGCACTATCTCTTGTTAAGGATCATTCTTTAACCCATGTAAACCAAGGAGGAGGAGCTTTTCTAGAATATTTAGAAGGGAGAATATTACCAGGTCTTTCGGCTCTGGGATTGCAATAAGTTTTGTGCATAACGCATTTTAAAATTTGGAAAAAAGACCTTTTTTTTGTTTAACTTTTTTCATCATCTGGTTCATTCCTTCAAACTGTTTAATAAGTTTATTGACAAATACAATATCAACTCCGGCACCTTTAGCAATGCGTTTACGTCTCATACCATTCAATAATAATGGATTTACCCTTTCTTTAAGTGTCATGGATGTGATCACAGCAATTTGCCGTTTGAGGGTTTTGGATACATCCTCATCTTTGATCTGTCCTTTAATTTGATTAAAACCAGGAATAAAGCTGAGCAAATTAGAAAATTTTCCCATTTTTAACATCATGCTGAGCTGTTTATGAAAATCATTAAAATTCAGATTTTTTTTGCTCATCATTTTCATTAATTCATTGGTATTGCCAATATCAGCCATTTCTTGAGCTTTTTCCACAAGGCTGACAATATCTCCTTGATCGAGAATACGACTGGCAATGCGTTTGGGAGAAAATTCTTCAAGTTGATCAATTTTTTCCCCAACTCCTAAAAATTTAATAGGGCACCCAGTCACATATCCCATGGATAAGGCAGCCCCCCCCCGTCCATCGCCGTCACCACGTGTTAAAATAAGACCTGTTAATGAAACATGGGATAAAAATTCTTTGGCAATTTTTGCACTGTCTTGTCCCGTCATTAAATCCGATACCAATAACACGTCATGCAACTGGGTACGTGATGAAATTGTTTTTAATTCTTGCAACATATCTACGTCAATATGAAGACGTCCAGCCGTGTCTAGAATGACGACATCTACCATATGGGTTTTAACAAAGTCAGGAACTCTTTTTAAAATATCAAAGATACCGTCTTTTTGATGAATAGGTAACGACAAGAATTCTTGTGAATCTGCAAGTATTTTAAGCTGTTCTTGAGCCGCAGGCCTATAAACGTCCAAGGATACTAATAACGTTTTTTTCTTTAACTTTTTTTCAATATAATAAGCCAGCTTTGCTGATGTCGTTGTTTTTCCACTGCCCTGCAACCCCACCATCATTATGTAATGGGGAGATGCTTTTAAAGAAAATTCACATGTCCCTACGCTCAAAACATCCACAAGCACGTCATGAACAATTTTAATCATCATTTGGGCAGGATTGATGTTTTTAACAATCTCTTGTCCAACCGCCTTAGCTCGAATGGATTCGATTAATTGTTTGACAACAACCAATGAGACATCTGCTTCTAATAAAGCCAGCCGCATCTCTTTCAACGCCTCGTCAACGTGACGCTCGCTTAAGTGGGTCTGATTTCTAAATTTCTTAAAAACTTCGGTGATTTTTGATGATAATTTATCAAACATAAGAGATGCCTTTTAAATAAATAGGTTTTAAGCGACTTTTTCAAGAACGCTGACAAAGAAACCATCACATCCGTGTTCCCAAGGGGTTAATTTTAAAAATTCTCCTTCAAAAGGGCGATTTAAATACGCAGACTGAATACGATTTAAATTAACAGGTTTGAAATTTGGATGTCTTTGCATAAAAGAATTGACTTGATCTGCATTTTCACAATCGAATAATGAACATGTTGCATAAATTAAACGTCCACCAACTTTGACGTAATCAACACTTCTCTCAAGAATTTGTCTTTGTTCTTCCATCACATTTTGAACAATCTCAGGGGTAATTTTCATCAGCAAGTCTGGTTTGCGTCTCCAGGTCCCACTGCCTGAACACGGAACATCTAACAATACACGGTCATATTGTTTTTTAGGCAATTTTTCAATGGAAACGATTTGCGCATTAAAGACACCGGCCTTTGCTAATCTTTCTTTTGCACGTTTTAATCTGAATTCATGAATATCTGAGAGGATAATTTCTCCTTTGTTTTCCATGACATTGGCAATAGACAGGCTTTTTCCACCTGCACCAGCACATAAATCAAGAACATGCATTTTATCGTTGCTATCAACTAAAAAGCTGATAATTTGAGCACCTTCGTCTTGAAATTCTATTTGACCATCTTGTAATAATGGGTGGCCATAGATTAAACGTCTTTTTAAACGAAGTCCAACCTTTGAATATTTCATGCGCTCCGGGCAATAAAACCCTTCTTGATTTAAACTTGACAGGACGTCTTCAATCGTATTTTTAAATAAGTTCACACGAATATCAATAGAGGCAGGGGTTAACAATACTTCATTGACGATTGATTCTGCGTTAGGCAGAAGAGCTCTGACCCACGCCGGTATGCATTCAATTTGATTATAAGAATAATTTCCAATGAATTTGATTTCTTCTTTTGTCAGAATATGTGGATGATAATGAGATCCATCAAACCAATAGGTAATTTCAGACATAGGCATTTGACCAATCCATGCAAAATAACGCGCTACAAGCAAACGTTCGTTAATTGTTTTTCCTTTTAAAGCGTGGTGCATACGAAGAACTTGAAAAAAATGATGAGCTAAAAATTGTCGGTCTTTGGAACCAATATAACGCCTTTCCTTTAAATACCTCGATAGAACTGTGTCTGCTGGAACATTTTTATTAGCATTGAAAATTTGTAAAAGCTCGATCAAGCCTTGAGCACGCCCACCTGGAGTCATAACGTTATACACTGATTTAAAAGAATCTTTTTCTTAAGGTATTTAAGCATATATAAAGAAAACAAATCAAATATATACAAATTTGACAAGTTTTGATTTTAGGAAAAAAATTTTATAAAAGTATTCAGTGCATTGCTGACACATTAAAATTTGGACAACCAAGTTGAAAAGTGTTTTTTGTTCAAGATCAGTGTCTATTGGTGTAAAGTAGGATGATCATTTAAAATTCTCTCAATTTCATCTTTTGTCAAACCACTTGCTTTGACGATAGTTGATAAAGGAACCCCATCACGATGTAATTCTTTGATCATCTGAATCTTGGCTTTATACATACCCTCTTTCAAACCCTCTTCTTTCCCTTTCTCTATGCCCTTCTTGATTCCTTTCTCCAATCCTTTCTTCATCCCTTCCTTCAATCCCTGCTCTTTGCCCTTTCTTAAGGCCGTATCCATCTGATCTTTGCTATCGATAATATCTTTTTTATAGGCAATATAGTGATTTCTTTCTGTCTGAGTCATCTTTAAAAAATTCAATTTCTCTTCCACCAGAGCCATACAGGGAGACGGGTGACTCTCTTCAGGAACCTCATCATGTTTCATGACGTACAGCCACTCATCAATTTCCTTTTGGATCTTGTCATCAAAGGATGGAATAAAGATATAGAAGTATTCTGGGAATATAGAGGCCGCGTGCATGCTCTTGATTGCCTTAGACCCTTTTTCCTTAAAAGGAATCGTCAAAGGATGATCCTTATCAATGTCATGGATGATGGTTTTCCCGTGGTAGATGGTGCCTTTGCTCTCTATTTCAAAGTACAAAAGCGATATGTGGATGACCTTAACAATATCTGTATAATCAACATTTTGAGATAAATGATCAACGATCAAACGAGATGAATTAAAACAAGACTTATGGACAAAGCCCTCTTTGAGATGTCTCTCAATCTCAATGACATACTTTTGTTGATCACTGTCCTCCACAATCATATCTGCCAAGCTTTTCTTTGTGAGTTTGTTTTCCTTGTTGCTTTCGCTTTCAAGAACACTGATGATCTTAACGGGCTTGTATCCTTGGGTTTTAAGAAGTGCAGACAGAAATCCTTCAACAATGGAATAATCTTTTTTATCTCTGAGTAAATACTTAATGGCATAATCAAAACTGATGAGTGGTTTATGGTCGCTCATGGAATGATGGGATACAAGGCTTTTCTATTATTATGACAGAAAA
>JALRGP010000068.1 GCA_023259685.1 Alphaproteobacteria bacterium
GTAAATCCCATCCAAATAAATCATTCATTGCAAACACTAAGGCAGCAAATCCTGATGCAGATGAAGCAAGACCTGCTCCCGTTGGTAAATCATTAATGGTTTCTATGTGAAAACTTAAACCTTTGACACGAAATAGATCCAAAAACTCAGATACTCTTTTAAAAAAAGAAGATTGTTGAGATAGTAAAGATCCATTTAAAATGAGGACATCTTCATGATGATCTATTAATTTTAACGATGTCCGCGTATAAGCGTTCAGCGAGATCGATAAACTAGATGTTAAGGGTAGGTTAAATTTTTCCTGTCTTTTCCCAAAATATTTAATTAAAGCAATGTTAACCGGTGCGACACCCCGACCAATACTTTTGGCGGTGATACAGTCGGGGATGATTTTTTTAATCATTGCGTTGGGGCGAGCTCTTTCTTAAGTCTTTTGAATTCTTTTTTTTGACGGTGATCTAAAGTTTGAAGGCGTGATAATTTTTGAATCTTTTTTTCAATGTTATTGAGATAACGATAATTTTTTTTAAGTGACTGTTCTTCTATGATATCGAATTCTGTACCAGAATCAGATTTTTGATCAATACATTCTTCAAATGCAGTGCTTTGTGACGAAGATTGTTCTTTATCAATGATTTGAAATTCTCCAGATTTAACTCGGGCTCTTACAGTGGTCTTTTCTAAGAAAACATACTCATCTTTCAGCTCTTCAGAACAAAATGATAACGTAACACAAAAAAAAACTACAAAAAAATTTAACATCAGGAATCTCCTTAATAAAAAAGAGCGCACGGAAAAAAGCCGACGCCCTTCTGGCAATTAAAAACTATCCTTGGAAAATATCTTCAAAGGCATTTCCTAAAGACGCACTGTCTTTACGCATGTTCGCTAAAAGACGTTTTTCTTCATCAAGTTCCAAACTTCTAATAGACAGTATAATTTGCCTTTTTTGGCGATCGAATTGGATGATTTTGGCTTCAATTTCTTGTCCAATCTTATATACATCAGTTCTTTGTTCTGACTTATTTCTGGACAATTCTGCGACTTTGATAAATCCTTTGAGGGGGATGCCATCAATACTCACTTCAAGACCGCTATTACGTACGCAAGATACTTGACCTTTTAAAATATCTCCACGTTTTAACTGACCAATTTCTTCTTGGAATGCATCGGGAACTAATTGCTTGACTCCCAATGAAATGCGTTCACGGGTGGGATCAATGTCTAAAACCTTGACTTTAATTATTTGGCCATTTTTATAGTCCCGAGAAATCTGAACACCATCATCTTCCCAAGAAATATCTGACATGTGAACCAAACCATCTAACTGGTCATTAATATTGACAAATATACCGAATTCAGTAACTCTGTTAATTCTTCCCTCAAAAACAGTTCCGACCGGCAAATCTTTTTTCATTTTTTCCCATGGATTTTCTGAACATTGTTTGTATCCAAGGCTGAGTCGTCGTTTTGCCTCATCCACATCCAAGACCATCACTTCAACCTCATCACCAACTTTGAACATAGCATCAGCTTGAATGCTTTTGCTAATCCAGCTGAGTTCAGATACGTGAATTAATCCTTCAATGGCTGGCTCAAGTTTCACAAATACACCATATTCAGCGATGCTGGACACAGTCCCGCGTACCCGTTGACCTGGTTTATAACGGTCTTGAATACCTTCCCAAGGATCTTGTTGTAATTGTTTAAGACCCAGAGAAATGCGTCCTGTTTCTTTATTAAACTTTAGAATTTGAACTTCAAGTTCTTGTCCAATATGTTTTAAGTATTCGCTGGGGTGTTGAACACGTGTCCAAGAAATATCAGTGACGTGTAATAATCCATCAATACCACCCAAATCAACGAAGGCTCCGTATTCTGTAATATTTTTGACAATGCCCTTAACAATTTGCCCTTCTTCTAATTGACCAACGATGCCATGACGTTGTTTTTCTCGCTCTTCTTCCAAAACCATACGGTGGGACACCACAATATTATTGCGTGGGCGATCCATTTTTAAAACTTTAAATTCAATGACTTCATTTAAAGTTGCCGCTTCACGAGTTGGGCGCAAATCTACTTGGCTGCCTGGTAAAAAACCTGTTAACCCATCTAAATCAACAGCGTAACCGCCTTTGACACGGCTGAAAATCACACCTTTAATGCTGAGGTTTTCTTTATAAGCTTTATCAAGTATTTCCCAAGCTTTTTCTTTTTTAGCTTTTTCAATGCTTAAAACTAAACTGCCATGTTTATCTTCAAGTCTTTCAACATAAACTTCAATCACATCACCAATTTTAGGTTCAATTTCTCTAAGGCGCCCCATAATATCACTGATGGGAACACGGCCTTCAGATTTTAATCCAACCTCAATAATGGCCTCTTTTTTTTTTTCATCAATGGCACAAATAACACCTTTTACAACTTTATGCTCAAAATGACCTGGCTCTCCCATAAACTCATCGAGAAGAGCAGAAAAATCGTCCATTTTATTTAAACTATTAGACACGTAAGAACTCTTTATTTAACTTCATGACTTTTACAGGTTCTAAGATGTAAAAGCCAATTCTGAAACCAATCCTAATTATCATAATGAAATAATATTTGTCAAAAAGCAAATTTTTGTTTATCAAAGGGTGAGATTAAAAGTGGGGAAGCAGAAAAAAATTTTCTTAGCCATATTATTTTTTAAATTAGAAATCAATTTTTATTTTTTTTAGAAAATTAACTATTTATTCATATTTAACCGAGTGTGCAAGCTGTTATTGTACTAGCATATAAAACAGGGCCTACGCATGAAATTTCACAGGTTGCTCAGGGAAAAGTTTTGAGTTATAGCAAAATCTTCTAGGTGCATAAAATGTTTTTAAATTTTTTAACCAAATTTATTTAAGTCAAATTTTATGCTCCTTGTAAACAACTTGCACACTCGGTTATTTTAAAAAATATTGAATGTTATCTCTCCATCACTTTCTTTTGCTGTAATGTGTTGATTTTTGTGAATACGGCCCTCGATAATCATCATGGCTAAGGGATCCTCAATGACCCGTTGAATCAAGCGTTTTAAAGGACGGGCTCCGTACATTGGATCGTAGCCAACTCTTGCTAAATAATCTTTGGCACTTTTATCCAATGTTAATTCTATGGATTGTTCTTTTAATCGTTGATTCAGTAATAATATTTGAATATCGATAATCGTCCCCATGTCCTCCATACGAAGAGGGTGAAAAATAATCATATCATCTAAACGATTTAAAAATTCTGGTCGAAAATGTCCACGAACCACGTTCATCACCATATCAGGGGCGTCCTTTACAGCGTGTGAGTCTTGGGTTAGAAATTCAGATCCCAAATTAGACGTCATAATAATAATGGTATTTTTAAAATCAACAACGCGTCCTTGGCCATCCGTTAAACGACCATCATCCAATACTTGTAATAAAATGTTAAATACTTCTGGATGTGCTTTTTCAACTTCATCTAATAAAATGACACTGTATGGGCGTCGTCTAATGGCTTCGGTTAAAGCACCCCCTTGTTCGTATCCTACATACCCAGGAGGCGCACCAATTAGCCGCGATACACTATGTTTTTCCATGTATTCAGACATATCAATGCGAACCATATGGGTTTCATCATCAAATAATAAAAAGGCCAATGCTTTTGTTAATTCCGTCTTTCCAACGCCCGTTGGGCCTAAAAATAAAAAGGATCCGATGGGCCGTTTAGGGTCGCTGAGCCCTGCGCGAGATCTACGAATGGCTTTGGCAACCTTCGTAAGAGCCTCGTCCTGACCCACCACACGTTTTTTTAAATCTTGTTCAATGTGTAATAATTTCGATTTTTCCTCTTCCATCATTTTTTCAATAGGGATACCTGTCCACCTTGACACAATAAGAGCAATGTCTTCTTCTTTTACTTCTTCCTTTGTATTGTCCGATGATTCTAAATCCGTCAGTTTTTTTTCAAGATTTGGCAAAATGCTGTATAAAATTTCTCCAGCTTTGGCCAAATCCCCCTGAAGTTGCGCTTGGTCTAATTCGATTTTTGCTTGATCATAATTGGACTTTAAACGACGCATCTCCTCCAAGGATGATTTTTTCTTGCTCCATTCCTCATTAAGAATGGCGGCACTTTTTTCAAGATTTTTAAGTTCATCTTCAAGTTTGATTAAGCGTTCCTTTGATTTTGCATCATGTTCTTTTTTAAGAGCCTCTTTTTCAATTTTTAATTGAATAATGCGCCTGTCTAATTCATCAATGTCTTCGGGTTTTGAATCTAATGTCATACGAAGACGGCTTGCCGCTTCATCCATTAAATCAATCGCTTTGTCTGGTAAAAAACGATCAGAAATATAACGATTAGAATACGTACATGCACCAACAACTGCGGCGTCACTGATACGCACACCATGATGCAATGCATATTTTTCCTTAATGCCACGAAGAATTGAAATAGCGTCCTCAACACTTGGCTCTTCCACGTAGACGGGTTGAAATCGTCGTGCAAGGGCTGCGTCTTTTTCAATGTATTGGCGGTACTCATCCAAAGTCGTGGCCCCAATACAACGTAGTTCACCGCGAGCCAAAGCAGGCTTTAACATGTTGGATGCGTCCATTGCACCATCTGTTTTTCCTGCACCAACAAGGGTGTGTAACTCATCAATAAACAAAACAATTTCATTAGGTCGTTTTGTGACCTCGGCTAAAATCCCCTTAAGGCGCTCTTCAAATTCTCCTCGGTATTTAGCTCCGGCCAGTAGCCCTGCCAAATCAAGAGCCAACACTTTAAGGGATCTCATGGACTCTGGGACATCTTTGGCGACAATACGTTGGGCCAATCCTTCGGCGATAGCTGTTTTGCCGACGCCGGGCTCCCCTATCAACACAGGATTATTTTTAGTTCGCCTTGATAAAACTTGAATTGTGCGTCTGATTTCTTCATCTCGACCGATAACGGGATCAACTTTACCATCCCTCACCAATTGAGTAAGATCTTTTGTGTAGCGCGCTAAAGTATCTTGATTTTGATCATCCATAGGTTGGCTCCTCTTTAATTCTGATAATTTTTGAGATAAATCTTTAGGAAATAATGGTGCAAGAACTGGTGTTTTTG
This sequence comes from Alphaproteobacteria bacterium, assembly GCA_023259685.1. GTDB lineage: Bacteria > Pseudomonadota > Alphaproteobacteria > JALRGP01 > JALRGP01 > JALRGP01. The sequence goes on from JALRGP010000068.1 coordinate 5,116, forward strand.
CTAGATCTTGCAAGAAATCATATATTCCAATGTCTTTTGATGGGTGATTATGAGTGAGTTTTGCAAAAAATTTAGCTGATTCAGGATCTAATTGAATCGTTGATCCTGTAACTTTTGGTAACTTTGATAATTCATTGGAAACCACCTTGTCAAAAGAATCAATATTAATTTTTAAATCTTCAAGGGTCTTTTTTTCTTTTCGAATTAGAGACTGAGTGACGTGATACAATGTTAAAAATTGATGATCATTGGCCAACGTTATTTGATGGGCGTCATGGATAATGTCTAAAACACGATGTGTATAACGTTCTTCATTCATTTTGACACTCCCTATTTTCTTTTATTATAACTCAATTGTGTTTTGTGGCATAGTACACAAACAATCAGGTGCAGGGCCTACGCACGAAGAATTTTATTGACACAATTCAATAGATGTTTTAAAGACATAGCATTTCGTCTCATGATAC
>JALRGP010000069.1 GCA_023259685.1 Alphaproteobacteria bacterium
CAGGGTGGTTCTTCTGGTTTGTTTGATCTTATTATGCAGGCTGCTCAAGACCTTCTAAAAAGTGAGGGGTAGTGTGGGTTAATAGGTAAGTTTGTTCCTGCCATTTTAACTTGTTGTATATTAAATGCTGCTCCTGTACACCTCATAAATCCAAGATAAATATCAGATGAATTATTGAAATACGTAGTTTTAAAATTTGACCCCAATTTGAGTATTTAATATCGGAACGAACGTAAATTCATAAGATGACAAAGCTGTTTTTATATTAAATGATGACGATTGAATTGTACCGCCTTGGACAGAAATTTGAGATTCCTGCAGTTCGGTTGTTCTGGGTGTTGGAAATATAATGCTAACTTTTGCCGTTTCCGTCGCTTTTAAAAAAAATTTATCACTTGATAAACTGACTTGAGATGAATATGTATAAGAACAAAACCCCATTACAAAGTATAGACGCCAAATATGTTTGTTCATGCAAACACGAGAATTATGATGAATTAAGTGCATTGTTCATGAAAATATTTAAAAAATAGTTAATTTTTTTCTGTATACTGGTAAAAATGAATGCTATTTACTTTCAATGATCCTAAGCTCTCTAGAGTTAAAAAAACATCTTGTAGATAATGATGTTATCTTGATCGATGTAAGAGAACCTGTCGAATACAATATCGAACATATTGAAGGTGCATTGTTATTGCCATTATCGTCATTGACTTTGTCAAATTTACCAACTGTTTCTAAAAAAATTGTCTTTTACTGCGCGGCTGGCATTCGTAGTCATAAAGCGTGCGTTAAAATTTTACAAGAAGACGATTCAATTGATGTTTCAACTTTAGAAGGCGGTATCCAAGCATGGAAACAAGCAGGTCTTCCTGTTATCTCTCCAGCATGTAAAAAAATTCTGCCTATTCAACAACAAACGCAAATATTTGCCGCCATATTGCTTTCCATCAGTTTAATGATTGGATATGGTTACCATCCGTATGGTTTTTTATTAAGTGGATTAGTGGCAGTTGGTTTAATGATGTCAGGTCTGACAGGATGGTGTGGATCGGCCAAAATTTTATCAAAAATGCCCTGGAATAATAGGTAAGAGCCTTCCCATGACCATTAAAGTACATCCTTTTTTTGATGATTTGACATCAACATTTTCCTACGTCGTTGCGGATACCAAAACCCATAAAGCGACTATCATTGATTCTGTACTGAACTATGATCCCGATTCAGGACGATGCAAGACGCAAAGTGCAGACTACCTTATTGAAATTGTCAAGGATTTAGGTTATAATGTTCAATGGATTTTAGACACCCATATTCATGCTGATCATTTGACGGCTTCGAGTTATATTAAAAGCAAATTAGGTGGGCGCATTGGAATTGGATCAAAAATCATTGATGTGCTTAACTATTGGGTGCCTGTATTTAATACATTTCATGATACCCCATTAGATGGATCTCAATTTGATATGTTGCTTAATGACGGAGATTCATTGCCATTAGGTGAATCTTTTATCACAATTCTTCATACGCCTGGTCATACACCAGCGTGTGCCAGTTATGTCATTGATGATTGTGTGTTTGTAGGGGATACAATTTTTATGCCTGATGTGGGGACGGCTCGAACAGATTTTCCAGGTGGAGATGCACGCACCTTTTATAGATCTATTCAAAAATTATTTCATTTGCCTGGTACGACTCGGCTATTCATGTGCCATGACTACCCTCCAAATAATGGTCGTCCCATTTCCTATGAAACAACGATTGGTATTGAAAAACAAGATAATATCATGGTGCATACCGGAATTACTGAGGATGAATTTGTTCAATTGCGTACACAAAAAGATATCGGTAAAAGCGTGCCCAAATTATTGCTGCCATCTATCCAGGTGAATATGAGAGCAGGTCAGTTGGGAAGCCAGGATTCCTTGGGTCGTCAATACATAAAAATTCCTATTAATACCATTTGATGGCATGAATTTTGCAGGGAGTTAACACAAATCACTGATCTGTTTCTCCATGCCTGCGTCTATTTCTCATGCTTTGTCCATTGCCACAACTGGCATGCAATTGTGTGAAACCAACTTATCCGTCAAAGCGCAAAATATTTCTGGCCAAGGGCTTGATACTTTTAAAAGACGTTATTTGGTGGCAACAGACTTGCCGTCCCATGATTTTGCTGCGGTTGGCATGAGAACATCCACAGGTGGTACGATTTCTCCAACGGGTCTTCAAATTGGCATGGGCGTACAATCGGCGGGTATTTATTCAGTTTTTAGCCAAGGTGATCCTATCCAAACCAACAATTCTTTGGATGTGATGATTGATGGGGAAGGTTTTTTTAAAATCACACTTCCCGATGGATCAATGGCCTATACGCGCGTGGGGGCGTGGCAATTAAGTCCCAATCAAGAGATTGTCATGCCTAAAACAGGTTATCAATTATCTCCATCTATTAAACTGCCCCAAGATACACTATCGGTTCACATTAACCAATTTGGAGAAGTATTTGTGGAAACAAAACCGGGGCTTGAGCAAAAAGTTGCTGATATTACACTCACCACCTTTCCCAATCAAAATGGTCTAAAGGCCATTGGTGATAGTATGTATATCCAAACGGATGCCTCTGGCTTTCCCCAAGACGGCATTGCTGCCGATGGACTGAGGGGCAGCATTAAACAAGGATGGCGAGAAGGATCCAACGTTAATGCGGTAGAAGAAGTCACTGACCTGATTAAAATTGAAAAAAATTATGATTTGTTGTCAAAGGTCATTAAAACCGGAGATAAGATGGCTGAAATCAGCAATACCATTTCTCCGGTTTAAAGGTTTCAGATAGTTTTTTTATTAGATCTCTTTTTCAACCTTTTTCTAATAGAGAAATGCTAGGCGCCCACGAAGCAGTGCTAATTTTTTTCATGGGATAAATTCTCCTTTTTTTTGCGGTTTTAAAGGAGGGTAAATGCTCAATGGATGTTCTTTCAAATCTTTTAAAACAGAATTACCGAAAGATCCATATAACCAGGTCCTTAATTGATGAGGTTGAACGAAAACATCCGGTTTTATCATTAAAATTGGATGTGAAAAGAAAAAATGAGGCACAATAATTGACAAATGGAACACACCTGAAAACCAATGAATATGGCCAGGTGAATGAGGGGAGATCATAGACTCTATATCTGGAACTTCATTTAATTTTTCTAAGGTTTTTAGGTACATATTAGGAATAGGATGTTTAGGTAAAAATCCTAAAAAGTTAATATCTAAATGACCATAATCGTTTGTTCCAAATTTCGGATAATGCGAGAAAATTGCCGAAAAACCCTTGATTTCATTGGAAAAGTTACGAATGATTTTCCAATTAATATCGGTATAAATGCCACCATATTGATACAGTATGTTCATTCGCATAATATCAGATGCTAACGCAAACAAACAATGGTCTAAAAAAAAATTAAACAACTGTAATCCCATAAATGTATGAATATCTTTAAAAGTTTTAATGTGAATACCTAATTTTTTTAAATCATAGGTAAACATTGAAATTGGATCTTCATCTAGGCACCAAAACCATTGTTCATAGTCCCCCATGACGTCCAAAGAATTCAAATAATGATCAACTTGTGGTAAACAAGGTTTACTTGGGCTTGTGATCCATAAACGGTGAATAATTTGCGGTATATCCAATTGTTTATTATCCGGTTTTTCGTCCAATATCCGTGTCATTGTCTGTTGAATAATAAAACATTTTTTGTTCAAATTTTGAACAGAGGCTCCGTATAGGTTCATCGCAATCTTTTCCATAATGTCCGAATTCAGATTGGATACGTGCGAGTTGTTTTCAATAAAAAAATTCGTTATTGGCAATAACGTTTTCGGCGTAGGGGAAAAATTCTTCATATATTGTGTAAAAAATTTCATATCTACATGCAAATTATTGTTTGATTTTTCTATAAATTTATAATATTTTTCAAAATCAAACCAAGAGTTAAATGGTAAATTTTTACGAAAACCAATTTTCAAAAAATGTTCTTTTGGTGAAAATTTGTATTGGCTCAAGGATAATCCATGGTTGATAGCGTAAAATTCTTCATCAAAATACATTTGAAGTGACATCCAAATGTTTAAATTTCGATGTTCCATCAATGCGTCATGATCATGGAGATTAAATAATGATTGAGGTGCTAAAATCAGGGTATTTTCTTGAAAATAAGGAAAAACAACTTTATCATCACCATAAATTTTCACATCTAGAAATTGATCAGAACCCATTGTTGAAAAATGAATCATATCTTGAGATTTGATATGCAAATGATAAATCATACAATAATTTAAATCTTGCAAAGAAAAAGTATTTTTTTTCTTAAATCTATCTTTAATGATGGGAACACCTGCATCATCAGTATCACAGTATTGTCCCACATGGATATGTTCAAAACCTTTTCCATTTGGTGCAATCAATGATATTTTAAAAGAAGATTGTTCTATTTTGTACATCAAATCAATTGCAATCTCTTGCATCGTATCATTTTTTATTTTTTGAATGGTAGGAGCAGTTTGATGAACCTTAACCAGATCCCTATGGTCAAAATAATCAATGTTGCAAGAATAGCAATAAGAATATGTACAAAATAGGCACACCAATAATTGAAAAAAAATCATCTCGATGGAGATTTGAAATTTTCTATATGCTAAATGTATAAAGTTAATAAATAGTTAACAAAATTTCTATTTTTTCATAATCAGACTTTCAAATTAAATCCAAGGCCTTTTTATACCTTGGAAAAACCAATGATTGTTTCATATAATTAGCTTACACATAATAAAATGATTAATATCAATGGCAATCCAAGATGAATTAATGATGGCTTTTTTAGACCATATCCATTTGCTTATTACGCCTTATCCTCAATGGTATGACGAAGCATGACGCATTTTACTTTTTCTAATCAATCAAATTGTATACTGTTGTGAATTGCCATAATGTCTTTAAGATTTTGTTTTTTTTCGAGAAATCGATTAACGGTTTGAGGGTAATATTTCTTAATTTGATCTATAACGATGTGATGAATTAAAAATCGGAGATGATTCTTCCAAAAATCATCCTGATCTTTATTATCTAAAATATTAAATTTTTCAAGTGATGCCTCTAATTTTAGAGTAATCGCTTTTTCTCTAAAAAAAGAATGTATCTCCTGAAATATTGGATGAATAATAGATTGAGGACAATCTGCCGTATTTAAAGCTCTGTCATAGAGCTTGTTACATTCAAGGATCATGTTTTGTTTCATTTTATAAAAAGAGGTAAATTCTTTTTTTATTTCCAAAGAAAAAACATTGTTGATAAATACATATCAACTACGATCGGCTAAAGCCGATAGTGTGGTAAACGCTTGTAAAGCAGATTCAAAGCGTAAACGCTTTAAAACT
>JALRGP010000006.1 GCA_023259685.1 Alphaproteobacteria bacterium
GATGACCTTGAAATTCCATGAAATGCGCATACTCATCTTTAACAATGATCCATCTCCCTTTAAAGATAAAAAATGACAGGAATGCCCGAAAGCATTCCTTTATTTATGTTATTAATCTTTTATTTTCAGATAATCCTTAATAAAGTTGAACTTTTCTTGATCTTTTGAGCTCATCATCTGACTTTTCTGATGATTATAATAATTATTGAGTTCATTAGTTCTTCGCGCTAACTCTTCCTTTGATAATGCTTTTAAATCATCAATGGTCATATCATCAATAGATACTATAGATACTTGTTGGTTTGAAGATAATTTGGCTATCCGTTGTGCTTGAATTTGTTCTCTCGTCAACTCAGCAGGCACAGTCGGGTTAGCGATTGGTTGTTGAACAGGAAGAAGACCTCGTTGCGAAGAATTCTGTTGCGAAGACCAACGTGATTTGGCATAATTGTTAGCAGCTTTTTCAAAATCACTCTTATCACCATCGCTCCATCGATATTTTTCTCCTAAATTATTCAACAGTTTTGAAAAATTTGGCTCCCTTGCTCCCTGGATTTCATCAATTCCGCTGAAAAGATCATCGAGTTGGTATGCAATTGTTTTTTCTTGTTCTATTTGTTCTATGTTGTTGTCACCGCATATATCTATACATGTGAGCAGTTGGTTCAAATCTCTATTCTTTTTTTCTTCTGGTGTTTCTAGGATTCGTTCAACTTCCTCTGTGTCTTTGTTTTAGAAAAATTAGCATACATCTTATCAATTTTTAAATGGTCGCGCCCCCCTGCCGGTCAGCAAATTTGCGCAAATCTTTCATCCACAGTTACAATAAAAAAAATAAAAATCATAGCATCGCAGTGTCTATTTTATGTGACCGTCAAATTAAAGATTACGCTATTCATCAGGATATGATCAATCCATTTGTTGATAATTTAAAAAAAGACAATATCGTGTCTTACGGTCTATCCTCCTACGGCTATGATGCAAGAGTTGCTACAGAATTTCGGATTTTCACCAATATTGATAACGCCATTGTTGATCCTAAGAATTTTTCTAATCATTCTTTTGTGGAACGCACAGTTGATCAATGCATCATTCCACCCAATAGTTTCGCATTAGGTCGAACAGTTGAATATTTCAAAATTCCTAAAAATGTTCTTGTGATTTGTTTAGGAAAATCAACCTATGCAAGGTGTGGAATCATTGTCAATGTAACACCTTTAGAACCTGAATGGGAAGGGCATGTTACTTTAGAATTTTCCAACACAACTCCTTTACCTGCTAAAATTTATGCCAACGAAGGTGCTTGTCAGTTCATATTTTTAAAGGCAGATGAGACCTGTCAAACATCCTACAAGGACCGACAAGGTAAATATATGAAACAAACTGGTGTGACTTTGCCAAAAATATCAACAACGTGACATTTTTCCCAAAAAGCCTATGCTAATAAAAAGGCCGTTCACTCAAAAATCTGATGGCTTCTAAAATTTACCAAAACCTTATTAAAAAGCCTTATGATTTTTCCTTTGATCAAGTGGTTTTTTTACTTGAAAAGGTTGTTGAGCCCATCTCTCAATTGGGTGACGCTTTATCGGTTCAACAGGAAGGCCTTCGCATTAAATCTCATATGGCATTATCTCATCCCTCGTGCGAGGTGCAAAAAATTGTTCTTCATCAATATAAAAAACCAGTTATTTATATTAATTTTTTAGGAATTTCTGGTATTCAGGGGACCTATGACGATACTGATTTAACACCTCAATTTAATCATTTTTTAGATATTTTTCACCATCGGATGGCTGGGCTGTGGACCAAGGCAAGACGTGTGCGTCACGTTAATTTATTAAATTTGCCTTTTGACAAAAGTTTACCGGGCCATATGATGGCGGCGTTGAGTGGTCCATGGGCAAAGAGCCATGTTCAACTTATCCCTTTTTTTCATTTATTTTTTTCATCACAGCGTTCACAAATAGCAATTGAATGTTTATTATCGAATCTGTTGGACAGACGTGTTCATTTTAATGGTATGCGCGGAGAATATGTTTCCCCTCCCCCATGTGAATTATCACGCTTAAAGCAAAGATTTTCAACATTGGGACATGATTTGGTTATCGGCCGACGAAGCTTCAATCCCGTTAAAGGAGTTGAGGTGTCTTTTTTTTCCCATTCTTTTGATGAGCTATCAAAGTTTTTCCCAAATTCACCACTGTCTCAATTCATACATAAAACCTTGTGTCACTTAATGAAAAAACCCATCAATATTTTTTTAAAAATCTCTTTTAAAAAAAATACAGTACAACCTTGTGTATTGGGACGCTCCCATCACTTACAATGGAATACTTTTTTGAAAACAGCCAAAGATCCTGTGGTCGAGTTTAAGCTATGATCATGATGATGGACGGATTTTTTATTCTTGATAAACCTGAAGGTATATCCTCCAGGCAATCTAGTCAATTTTTAAAAAATAAATATACAAAAATTGGTCACGTGGGAACATTGGATCCCTTTGCAACGGGCGTTCTTCCGATTGCCATTGGAGCAGGATGCAAATGTATTCACAGACTCAAAGACGTCAAAAAAATCTATGATATGACCTTAAGATTTGGAGAAGAAACAGATACAGGAGATTTGGATGGCATGGTTATCAACCATAGCGATCACATCCCAAGTTATGAGGACATTGAACGCGCTATCCCGTTGTTTTTAGGAAACATTATTCAAGAAACACCTAAATTTAGTGCCATTAAAATTCAAGGAAAAAGATCCTATGAATGGGCAAGGCAAGGCGTTTCAAAAATTATTCCAAAAAGAGTTGTTACCATTATCAATATTGTTGTCCAAGCCTATGAGTACCCTTACTTAAAAGCAAGAGTGACATGTGAACAAGGGACCTATATTCGCACCCTTGCCATGGATATTGCAAAATCAATGAACAGTGTTGGCCACCTCACATCTCTCAGACGCGTATATTCATGTGGTTTTGGTGAAAATCATTTGGGCCAATTTATATCATGTGGTGATTTAGAGCCTTTTTTAAAAAAATAAAGGTATGTGAATTTTTGCCTACCCACACTGATATTCGTTAATATAAAAGAAATATTCAAGGGCATCTGATATGCTTTTTAAATGGGGCGCGGCATCGGTGTTGATTGCGATCATAGCGGGTTTCTTTTATTTAAAACCTTATGCTGAACATACAAATAATAAGATTGAGGAAAAATTATCATATAATGATAATGAAAAAAACATATCTAATAAATCTGTTAGCGATGCCAAAAATAGTCTAATTTCTTTGGGATTTGATATATTTTTAACACCTAAACATATATCTCATTCAATGGCACAAATCATGGAAAATTATCATAGTCCTTCTTACAATAAGCAATTAGGCGATTTTAAAAAGGCGATTATTCATGTGTGGGGAATTTTTTGCCCCCCTTGCCGGCGTGAAATGCCTGAATTGAATCATGCTGTTAAAGATTTTCGTCAAAGCAATATTCCAGTCATCTGTCTTTGTTTAACAAGCCCCTTGGAGGAATTAAAAGATTACCTCAAAAATAATCAATTAAATGATATTAGTATCGCCATGGACGGGGATGCTTTTATTGAACAGTTTAATGTATCGAGTGTTCCTCAAACATTTTTATTAAAAGATGGAAAAATTATTGCAAAAATCGAAGGTGCTTTTGAATGGAGTCAAAATAATATTAATGATATCAAAGAGGTTCTAAAGTGATCATATCGGAATGCGAAATTGAAAACATCACTACTTTAGAAGAATTAGAGTCTCTGCGCCAGCATTTGCTTGGTAAAGATGGTTTGATTACAAAAGAAATGAAAGGTCTGTCTACCTTATCTATTGATAAAAAAAAACAAAAAGGCCAAGAAATCAACGTTCTTAAAGATCGCCTTGTGAGTGCCATTAAACGCCAAAAAGGTGTGATTGAGGATCAATTATTACAAAAAGAATTAGAGGCACAACGGATCGATGTGACATTGCCGGGCAGAAAACGCCATCAAGGTCGACAACACCCATTAACATGGGGAATGGAATGGGTGAAAAATTATTTTTCGTTGAAAGGTTTTGATACACAGACGGGCCCGGATATTGAAACACCTTTTTATAATTTTGATGCATTAAATATTCCATCACATCACCCGGCGCGTCAAAGTCATGATACATTTTATGTGAATAATGATTTACTACTGAGAACGCATACCTCTTCCGTTCAAATTCGCGCTATGGAGATGCAAAAACCACCTGTGCGTTTAATATCGATGGGACGCGTTTACCGTTCGGATGCTTTGGATATGACCCATTCTCCTATGTTTCATCAAATCGAAGGACTTGTGATCGAACCTGGTATTCATATGGGGCATTTAAAAGGATTATTATTATCTTTGTTTAAAGATTTTTTTGATAATCCTCAATTATCTATTCGGTTCAGGCCCAGTTTTTTCCCATTTACAGAACCCAGTGCAGAAATTGATATCTCATTTGATGAAAAAAATTGGTTAGAAATGGGAGGATGTGGCATGGTTCATCCAAATGTTTTAGAAAACATGAATATCGACCCTACGTCGCATCAAGGATTTGCTTTTGGTTTGGGGATGGAGCGTTTATTAATGGTCAAACACAAAATGACAGATATCAGGCGATTGATAGGATGTTAAGTTTTGTTTCATCAAAAACACCCAAAGCCCATCAGCTATATCAAAAATATGTCAAAAAATATGGGAACCATTCATTAGAATCATCTTCCACCGTATGCGTGATTGGTGGTGATGGTTTTATGTTACATATACTTCGATCTTTGTACGGAAAACCCAATAAAATTTATGGTATTTCTAGTGGAACTGTTGGTTTTTTGATGAATCCACCTTCTCAAAATTTACATCAAGATATTGAAAAAGCTTCATTATTATCTTTTAAGCCTCTTTTGGCACACAGCGTGGATATATACGGAAAATCTTATGAATCTCATGCGATTAATGAGGTGAGTATTTTTAGAAAAACATCCCAAGCTATTCATGTGCAAATTGATTTAAATGATGTCACTTATTGTCCAAAACTTGTGGGGGACGGAGTGTTAATCGCAACACCAGTAGGGAGTTCAGCCTACAATTATTCAGCAGGTGGTCCTATTATTCCTTTTGGTACACCATTATTAGCCTTAAGCCCTTTAAACCCTTATTTTCCTCATTACCTAAAAAGCTTATTATTACCGGATTCGTTTTCTATTAAAATTAAAGTTTTATCATCGAAAAAACGTTTTTCAACATTGACGGTTGATAATTTCGATGTGTGTAAATTACATCAGTGCTCCATTTCTTTGGATCCATCGTTTTCTTATCAGTTGTTATTTAAGGATTCAAAAACGTTAATAGATAAAATACTAAAACAACAATTTTTAATGACTTAATAAAAATTAATGACATTTCTGCAGAATCTTCTTATGATTATGATGATATTCACGTCGTTATTGTGAACCCAGGGTCTGAGTTCAATTAAAAATTAGGTGGGAAAAATTTTCTTAATTAATGCCCCAAAATTCATCTGTTTTAGTATATTTTTCTTCACCCAACTTTTATCACACCCTCTTTTATCTCCCCCTTGCACCTCATAAAAAATTGAGATGGATGAAAAATGTTTTATAATATTTTAAGTATACATAATTAAGTGTAATCAATGCTTTTTAATAATATATCTATTATGGGAATCGTGAATATGACTCCTGATTCTTTTTCAGGAGATGGACTTTTGAAGGATGATAATTTTATAGAAAAAACATACGAAAAAATTGAAAAATTTGTGGCTAACGGAGCTCATATATTAGATATTGGTGGGGAAAGTACACGTCCTGGGGCAGCGGCTGTATCTCTGGAAGAAGAATTAAGCAGAGTGATTCCGGTCGTTAAACACATTAAAAAAGAGTACCCATCTGTTTTAATATCCGTAGATACAACAAAAGCTCAAGTTGCCAAAGCTGTCTTAGATGAAGGCGTTATGATTATCAATGATGTCAGTGGTTTAATGATGCAACCAGACATGGCGCACGTTGCCAGTCAATATGGATGTTATTTTGTCATTATGCATTCTTACCAACATCATTTAGTCGGATACAGTGAAAAAGTTGGACGTTATCAAACTTCAGATCCATGCCAAATTGTACCTGACATTATTCATGATCTAGAAAAGCTTATCATATATGCCATCAGCCATGGTATTCCTAGAAAAAATATTATTATTGATCCTGGCATTGGTTATGGAAAAACCATTGAGCAGACGTTTGTTATTTTGAAAAATTTATCTCAATTCAAAAAAATGAACTACCCCATTTTAGTTGGATTGTCTAGAAAATCATTTATCAGTCACACTGAAAGTTGCCCACCTCAATACCGTTTGGGAGGCAGCATTGCTGCGAATACGATTGCCGTTTTAAACGGAGCAAATATTTTAAGAGTTCACGATGTCATGGAAACGGCCCAGGCTGTGCATGTCACCAAGGCCATTTTAAATGCAAAATGTTAACGCGAATGATGGTCGCAATGGGAATGTTTTAAAGAAGCTGTCACAAACTGTTCAAATAAAGGATGCGGTTTAAAAGGTGTGGATTCAAATTCAGGATGAAATTGACATGCCATAAAAAATGGATGATCATTCAATTCAATGATTTCTGGCAAGTACCCATCTGGAGATAAACCACTAAATATCAAACCTTGAGATTCAAATTGGTCTTTATAAGATATATTGACCTCATAACGATGACGGTGACGTTCCAAAATAGCATCACATCCGTAAACCTTTTGTGCTAAAGAACCTTTTTTGAGATTACAAGGATATGCTCCCAAACGCATTGTTCCACCCATCTCGCTGTTCTCATTTCGATGGTTAACAACCCCATTTTGAACCCACGTAGTCATTAAATCAATAACAGGTTCCGAAGTTGGTCCAAATTCCGTTGACGATGCACTGGTTAAACCCAATACATGGCGAGCAAACTCTATGATGGTCAGTTGCATACCAAAACAAATGCCTAGAAATGGTATATGATGGGTTCTTGCATATTCAATAGCTGTCAATTTTCCTTCAATGCCCCGTTCTCCAAATCCACCTGGAACCAAAATACCATCTAATGTTTCCAACAGTGTTGAATGATCGTCATTTGAATCAATTAAAACCAAATTTAAATGGGTTTGATTTACAAAGCATGCATGGTGTAATGCTTGAATAACGGATTTATAGGCGTCAGGCAATTGAGAATATTTACCAACAATTCCAATGCGTACATGTCCTTGTGGATGATCAATTTTATGAGCCAAATCAAGCCAGTGATTTAATTTCGCGGTTGAAGTTCCACTCATTTTAAAATGTGACAAAATTCGCTCGTCAAAACCATCACGATGCAACATGACAGGAATTTTATAAATATTATCCACATCCAAACCATTAATCACATGGTCGGCTTTGACATTGCAAAATAAAGACAATTTTTTACGAATATCTTCGGTAATCGGACGATCACTTCTGCATAATAATACATCTGGTTGGATGCCAACGCTTAACAATTCCTTAACCGAGTGTTGTGTCGGTTTTGTTTTGAGTTCATTGGCCCCTTTGATAAAGGGGAGTAATGTCAGATGAATAAACATAGTGCGCTCAACACCAAGATCTTGGCGTAATTGACGAATCGCCTCAAGGTAAGGAAGACTTTCAATATCACCAACTGTTCCACCAATTTCACATAGAACAAAATCAATATCTTCGGTATGGCCAGTGATAAAATTTTTAATTTCATCCGTAATATGAGGAATGACCTGAACTGTGGCCCCCAAATAATCGCCTTTTCTTTCTTTTAATAAGACTGATGAGTATATTTTTCCAGTTGTGACATAATCGTGGGATGACATACGAAGACCTGTAAAACGCTCATAGTTTCCCAGGTCTAAATCTGATTCCATACCGTCAGAGGTCACAAAAACTTCTCCGTGTTGATAGGGACTCATGGTGCCAGGATCGATATTTAAATAAGGATCTAGTTTACGCAAACGTACACGGTATCCATGAGATTGTAGCAAAGCCCCCAGAGATGACGTGGCAATACCCTTTCCCAAAGATGACATAACTCCTCCTGTAATAAAAATAAACTTAGATGTCATTTTTTTGGCTGATTTGGTTGGCTAGAATCAGATTTGACGTGCTCAGATGGAACGTGAGATTCATCTTCACCTAAAAAAGACGCGGAACTTTTTAAATGATGAGAAGACAAAAATGTCATCAACAAACAATTGCCAATAAAAAGACTCGCCAGCACCCATGTGGCTTTGGTCAAAACATTCGAACCACCACGGGCCGTAAACAAACCATTTTGTCCCGACATAGATCCAAGGCCGCCTTCTGAATGCTGTAATAAAATTACTCCAATTAGTGATAGAGTAACGATTAAATGAATAATTAATAATACTGTCATTTCTCTTCTCCTTTTTTAGGACTTAAAATCATCAAAATTTGTTTTCCCTCTAATTTTGCAGGATGGTCTAATTTCGATATGGTTTCAAACATTTTTTGAACGCGATCCATAATCGCAATACCAATGTTTTTATGCTCTAATTCTCTACCTCTAAACCTCAGCAATATTTTTACCTTGTGTCCTTCGTTTAAAAAACGCTGAATTGATTTACACTTCACTTGAAAATCATTCTCGTCAATGGCCGGCCTAAATTGAACTTCCTTTAGATCAGCGACTTTTTGATTTTTTTTCGCCTCATGTTTCTTTTTTTGTTGCTCATACTTATACTTGCCGTAATTTAAAATTTTACATACTGGTGGATCGGATTGTGGAGAAATTTCTACAAGATCAAGGCCGACGCCCTTTGCTTGCATTAATGCCTCTTTGGTTAAGACAACACCAACCATATCTCCATTTTCATTAATCAATCTGATTTTCGAGGCTTTAATATCTTGATTAATGCGTAGCCCTTCCTGTTTTTTGGGGCTTGTCATATTTTGTTCAAAAGCTATTGGAATATTTAACATATTACATTTTTCTTAGGATATCATGAGCGGATCTTAATTGCCAAAATTCATCAAAGCAGCGGCGTGATTAAAAGTGGAAGAGGAAAAATTTTTAATTATATTATTTTTTAAATTATAAATAAATTTTTATTTTTTTAGAAAATTAACTATTTATTCATACTTTATTAACTATTTGTTAAATTTTTTATGATATTCACCTATCTCACCCCCTCCCCTACTTAATGAGTTTGGAAAGAGATCTAATGAATATGCTCAAGAACTCTTTCCAACTCACTGTCCTGAGGATTTTTAGATTGAGATACTGTTGAAGCTTTGTCTTTCTTTGTTTTTAGAACTGCCAAATCTTCAACAGTTTTTTTAACAATTTCTTTGGCAGATTCTTGAATAACATCTGGGGTTGCAGCTGTCATTTTACTGATTGCACGGTGACGTTGAGCAGTGATAAATGATTTGACAGACTCTGGTGTCATTGTTGATAAGGTGTCACTGCCTTGAGCAACAAAATGATAAAAATAGCTGTTTTTAAAAAAATCAGGATATTCCGAGCGTGCATATGTACAGCTGACAATAATTTCGGCGGCAAAAATGATCGCACATCCCCGTATAGCGCCAAAACCAAATCCTAAGGATCTATCGATACTACTTAAAACACTTTTTTGAATAATAGAACTGAGTAGATGACTTAAAAAACTAAAGGCTGCCAAAAGAAATACAAACATTACCAAACCAGTTAAGCCATCTGCTAAGGCATCACTTGCAACATATTGTCTTGTAAAATTTTTACAAAAAGGAAATAAAAAGTAAGTCAAGGTACCTGATGCCACCCAAGACACAAGACCTAGCAGTTCTTTAGTGAGACCTCTCACAAAACCTAACAAGGAAGAGAGAAAAACAATTCCTAAAAAAATATAATCGATGATTAGCACTGACGTTTTTTAAATGGTGGAGCCGAGGGGGATCGAACCCCTGACCTCTACAATGCCATTGTAGCGCTCTCCCAGCTGAGCTACGACCCCATTCATCATAATTTATAATATTTAAATTCCATTCATGCGTCAAATTCTTGATCATTTTTTAAGTTTTAAAAATTTGATTATTTTTTTAAAAATACATTAAAATGAAGCATCAATCGATCTTCCTTGAAGTCTTTGTTACGCTTTATATTTTTTTTGTGCATGTATGTAAGTATAACGCAATGCGCTCCCGCTCATTATTTCTTGTCACATAAGGGTATTTACAAGATTGACATCATCCAAACGACCAATGCTGAACCTCAATCTATTAGGGACATTGTGGGACAAGCAACAATTGAATTTCTTCAAACATCTCAAGGTCTTGTGTGTAATGAAAATTGGTCATTTTTTGTATATTACTATCCAGAAGAACCAACAGATGAGGCAGAAGATATATCCTGTGATAGCGATGATAGCGACAGTGATTATTTTTGCTATAATGTGATCTCCACTATTAATGATCAATCCTTTAATTTTGAGTGCCAAAAAACATATCCATCACGTGAAACTATGCAAGTCAATGGAAAAGGCTATTTCGAAGATTGTGATTACTATTTAAATATCCAAGGTCTTCATAACATCCAAATCAACCAGCCACAAAAAATTTTTTCATTTGCACATATTTGTTATTTATTACATGAATCACGTAAGAATTTTCCAAAACCTATGACGTGTTTATTATTTGATCCAAAATTTGGATATAATTTTGATGCTAACTGGGATGACGATAAAAGTTTTACTTTGTATAAAGCAAATATAATGTCCTATCCTCTACCCGAAAATAAAAGCACCCATATCAATCACCCATTAATACCTAAACAAAAACCATGGGTTGCCCAATTAAATATGTTTGATTATCACAGCAAAATGATGACTCCGCAATTTGATATGTCTATCACATTTTTAAAAGAAGGCATTATAACGGAAATGGTTTGCCCGTGCCCGGGGGTTGATAATGTAAAAATTCGTTTAAAATTAGTGAGGGTGGAAGTCTATAAAGTGTGATGCTACGCACCTATTACATTTTATCCATTATATTGACACCCTTGTATTATGTATGGGGAGTCATCAGATTTATGAAAAAAAAAGAATATTGTTTAAAAAATAAATTTGGTATTCCATCCTTAAAACGCCCCAATGGTCATATCATTTGGATTCATTGTGCAAGTGTTGGAGAATCTCTCAGTGCTATGCCATTAATTCATACCTTACTTCAGAACAAAGATGTATCTCTTTTAATAACAACCACAACAAAATCAAGTGCTGAGCTTTTGCAAAAGCGATTACCACCAAACGCATATTACCAAACAATTCCATTCGATCATCCATTATTTATCAGACGGTTCTTAAAATTTTGGACGCCCTCATCATTTATTTTAATAGAATCGGATATGTGGCCCATCATGATCCACATGGCGAAAAAACAGTCTATTCCTTTTGTTTTTATAAATGTGAGAATGTCAGAGAAAACCATTAATTTTTGGATGAAGCACACAAAAAGTATTAGACCATTATTAGATCATGCACGTCTGATCGGGGTGCAAACAAAACATGTTTTACAAGCATTTCATCAATTTGGATTAAAAAAAGCTGTCTTGATACCAAATTTAAAATACATAGCCCAAGACTTACCTGTTAATTCCTATTTATTATCGTGTCTTCGTGACGCTATTCAAAATCGTCCATTTTTTATAGTGTCAAGCTCTCATCCTGAGGAAGAAAATTTTTTTATAGGTATTTATGAAAAAGTTCGTGTGTGTCATCCAGATGTCATCATGCTCATTGCGCCTAGACATCCAATAAGAAGTGAGGCGATCGTTAAGGAATGTCAAAATCGT
This sequence comes from Alphaproteobacteria bacterium, assembly GCA_023259685.1. Classification (GTDB taxonomy): domain Bacteria; phylum Pseudomonadota; class Alphaproteobacteria; order JALRGP01; family JALRGP01; genus JALRGP01. The sequence continues at coordinate 11,886 of JALRGP010000006.1, forward strand.
TCTTTGGTGGCGTCTAAAAGAACCGAAACAATTCATCCCCATGGAAATGTATGGATTTTAGATACAATCGGGGAAATGGGCACATTATATTCTCTAAAGGGAATTGTGATTATGGGAGGCAGTTTTTGTAAAATCGAAGGCCACAATCCATTAGAACCACTTTATTTGGGTAATGATGTTATTTGTGGCCCACGTATGAAAAATTTTCAAGACATATTTGATTATATCTTTGAATCAAAAGCTGTTTTTCCAAATGATTTACATGCAATCATCATTAAAAAATTACAAAATTCCACGGAAAATAATCTGGCATTTGAAAAATTGTTATCAGTTCAAAAAACAATAGATCTTTCATTGATCGTGGATTGTATAAAATACAGGTCACAAGACCAGATGTTTTTTTAATAGATCAACCAATGGCCCGGACCGAAAGGTGAGATCTTCTTTATTATTTTAATTAACCATACGTTTGAAGACGCCTTTCAACACCTTTTTTTGCTATACCTTGGGTAATATGTCTCAAAAACGAGCTATGTCACGATTTACTTTTCTAACGTATCATCACCAATTTTAAATGATCTGCGCTCATCTTCTAAAAAATTTGATTTTTTATATCAAACATTTTTATAGTAAAAGAAAGCCATATATAAATACATTGCCCATGACAGTATTTATGACGATTATACTTGCTTTAGTAAGCTCATGTTTTTCTGCCCCATTGCGCGTAGAAATCACCAAAGGTCAAATTAAACCTGAACCGATTGCAATCTTGCCTTTTGTCAATGACGATCTTTTAATCAACGAAATTGTCGAAAAAGATTTAATAAGTTGTGGTGTATTTGAAATGGTACCAAGAGATACATATTTACAAAATTCCCAGGATGTTATGGACAAAGGTCCGATATTATCACGTTGGAAAATTACACATGCCCGTTTTATTTTGTGCGGTCGCGTTGAAAAAAACTCAAAAAATTTGACGATTCATTTTCGTTTGTATGATATTTTTTCAGGTAAAGCCATGTTGTCTTTGTCTTTAAAAGGATTTGTCTCACAATTCCGTCGTTTGGCCCATATGGTGGCCGATGAAGTATTTAGTCGTGTGACGAATGAAAGCGGTTATTTTAATACGCAAATTACATTTGTTGAAACTTTGGGACGTTTTAAAAAAGGTGCTAAAAGCCGAATTGTTATGATGGACCGAGATGGGCATAATTTTGAAAAACTCACGGATGGACCTTTGGATATTACCCCCAGGTTTTCTCCACAAGGTGATAAATTAGCTTTTTTATCCTTCAAAAATGGGAATGCTGCTCAAGTCTATTTATTAGATTTAAAAAGCAAGCAACAAAAAGTCTTAGGGCATTTTAAAGGAATGACTTATGCTCCGCGATTTGCACCTAAGGGCGAAGACATCGTTTTTAGTTTTATCGATTCGAAAAATGGTAACAATTCAATTTGTTTAATGAATTTAGGGTCAAAATCGGTAGATATTTTAACCGATCAAGAAGGCATTGATACATCTCCTTGCTTTTCGCATACTGGAGATGAGATTGCATTTGTGTCTAATCGGGGAGAAAAACTAGGAGCTGCAAATATTTTTATCATGAACAGACAAGGTGGAAATTTAAGGCGCATCACATTTGGTGAGGGACGTTATTATCAACCTGTATGGTCACCACGAGGAGATTTAATTGCCTTTGTAAAGTTATATAAAGGAGAATTTTATTTAGGTGTCATTGCCCCAGATGGCTCTGGCGAAAGGTTAATTACAAGAGGATATTTAATTGAAAGCCCAGTTTGGACGTCCAATGGACGATATTTATTTTTCACAAAAGAGAATGGTCCTAAGCAAAAATCAACCATTTGTTTTATTGATGTCACAGGATTTCACTTGCAAACATTAGATACAAAAGGACGCGATGCATCTCATTGTGACACGATTTTAATTCAATAGACATCTTTGGCAACTCATTTTCTAATGATCTCTAATGACTTCTAACCTACGCATAAAAAGATTTTCCGCAGCCACATTTGCCTTTTTCATTAGGATTTTTAAAAATAAAACCTGATGATACGTCTTGTTGAACGTAATCCATTTCACTGCCCAAAATATAGAAAACTGCTTTTGGATCAATAAAAATTCTAACATGTCCTTCTTCAATAACATCATCAAAAGGTTCAGGTTCACTCGCATACACCATGGTGTACGATAATCCTGAACATCCTTTTGTTTTTACACCAATTCTAAGGCCTGTCCCTTGAGGTTTGTCAGACAAAACAAGGGACAGACGTTCAAAGGCATTAGATGTGAGAGTAAGAATTTTTTTGCTTATAGTCATGGATAGCGGCTTTGATAGCTTCTTCTGCAAGAACTGAACAATGAATTTTAACGGGAGGTAGTGCCAATTCGTCGGCTACTTCCGTATTTTTAATAGCCATTGCTTCATCTAAATTCTTTCCCTTGACCCATTCTGTGATCAGGGATGATGAAGCAATCGCAGCACCACATCCAAAGGTTTTAAATTTGGCATCTTGAATGACACCATGATCATCAATTTTAATTTGCAGCTTCATGACATCGCCACATGCAGGAGCACCTACGACACCTGTTCCAACATTTGAATCATTTTTATCAAACCCACCAACATTTCTTGGTTTCTCGTAATGATCAAGTAATTTTGAACTATATGCCATTATTTATTCTCACGTATTCTTTTGTAAGAACATTATATCAAATTTATACATAGATGCGACACATCCTTTGTCCCAGTCGTGTTAATGTTTCATATTGTGTTGAGCTGCACCCCTTTCGCCAATCATCTGCATTAAATTCACCTAAAATTAGAACCCAAGAATTTTCTTCTAGTAACGCATCAGGAACCTCACTTACATCCAAAGTAATTAAATCCATGGAAATTCTCCCTACAATTGGAACTTTGTAATTAAAAAATTTAACATATTGAGGGTAACTGCTTTTGCATAACAACCATGGAACACCATCACTATATCCACAACAAACAGTCGCAATTTTTGAATCTTTTTGTGTAAAAAATGTTCGTCCATAACCAATGCTTTCTCCTTTTTTGACGTGTTGAATTTGCAAAATACGTGTCCAAAAAGACACAGGGAATTTAAATGGATTATTTTGATAAGGAGTAGGATTTAATCCGTATAATGCCATGCCCGGCCTAGCTACATCAAAATGATATTTTTCATCCAAAAAAATGCCTGATGAATTGCATAATGACGCTTTGACATGAGGAATCATCATCTTAAATTTCATAAATCTTTGATATTGTTCCTCATTAAAAGGATTGTCAAGCTCATCTGCACTGGCAAAGTGGGACATTAATAATTGAGGATCTCTTTTAATAAACGGTAGAATATCTTCAAAATCCCTTAAACTTAACCCCGTACGATGCATGCCTGTATCAACAAAAATAGCATAAGGGTGTTGTTGATCCCAGTTTAAAAATTGATTTTTTGTAGATAATGATGGAATGAGTCGATGGCGAATACATTCTTGTTCGGTGCCCTTAATGGCGCCAACTAATATAAAAATATGAGGCTCATCACCTAAGGCTTGTCGAAGTCTGATTCCTTCATCTAAAAACATAACGAAAAAATTAACACATCCGTGTTTGTAGAGATTCTTGCTCACATTTTCCATTCCCAATCCGTAAGCATTAGATTTGACAACGGCCCCACAAACACCTTTCGTTCGTTTTTGTAAAATATCATAGTTTTGACGAAGCAAATCCTGAGATATCATTAAGCATGAATACGAACCAGATAGTTCCAATTTGTTTAAATAAAAACTATACATTATTTCAATATTGTTAGATTCTAACCTAAGCTATTGTATCCATATTCATGAAAATTATGAAGGCATTCCGCCGTACATTAAAAATAAGTCATTTAAATATTGGCGTAAATCAGATGACAAATCATGCCATAATGCAAAATTGACCAAACAATACACAATAAAAGTCGCCGTAAAAATACCAAACCATTTTTGAAGGCTGGGTAACATAAGGGTTGGACCAGTGCTTAAGGTGTGTTGATACAGTTGATCGTTAACATAAAGACGACCTGGATGATACAAGTCACTATGTTTTTTATTAATAAAATAATATAAATGCATGCGATAATGGTCACATGTTTCTGGTAAATCGACGTAACGACCTTTAAACCCAAGGGATAAAATAAATAAATATAATAATCCAATGTCTTGTTGTTTTGGATCATAATCGTGCAAAATTTGATCAATCCTTTTAAAAATAGCTTCACCTGCAATTTGTGTTGAAAATAATTTTGCTTCAAGGGGATTGTTTTTCCAAAATTCTCGTCCTTTCCAGTCTAATGAAATCATCACATCATCGCATAAAGACACCATAATATATTGCATTTCTTGCGTATAAATAGAAAAAGCAGAATGCATAATACGGAAATGTTGTTTTGAGAAAAAATCAGATAATTCATGTTGCATATGGATGACTAATGCCATATGAGGATCTTCATCTTGTTGATCTAAGATCACCTCTTGATAGGAAGAACGAAGCGCTTGTTCTTTGTATTTTAAAAATTCTGTATAAAAACGCTCAAACTCTTCAACAATCACTTTTTATCGATGACACATATTTGAGATTAGAATATTAAAAAATAAAAATTATGTAAAATTTTATAAAAAAATAATTTTATTAACTATTTATTAACTATTTATATTTTAAATTGTTGCGTAGATCCACCCCTATATCTTTTTTCTCATGAAACTCTTTTTAATGTTAACAACCGTTAGTTTGTCATTTCCAATGAACAACAGTGATGATGATTATCCCCATACACCTGTGGTTACAGACCATGACGCACAACAGTTGCTGCCAGAAATTATATTGCCAGATATTGAACTACAAAAAGCCGAATCAATTCGAGAACCTGTATCCTCACCAACACGTGCTAAAGATGATGTGATTAATACGTCATTCGAGGCTGGCCCTGATCAGCTTCCTAAAAATGTTAAAGTATTTAGTTATAATGTTGATGCATCTGGCGACGGTGTATTGATTTTTAAACTTAAAGATGCTCCTTTAAAAATTAATGAATTATTCTTAAGGCAAATATTACATATTAATCCTGAGATTGATTTTGATCATATTGCATTAACGTCTATGGTCAAAACATATGGCGGCGTCGTTTCTCCTTTTATGTTTGCAGAATTTCAAAAGACGAAAACATTGAAATACAGAGAAACAATTGTGTGCCCTGAATATGGTTTAAACATTGATCAAGTAACGTTTGCTTGGAATGAGATTGCATGTAAAAACATGATTATTGCACCACTCAATCCACAATGCCCCATTGAAAAAATAATTATCTCTCCGTTGAATAGGGACAGCATTATTATTGATGGTAAAATTGATTTTTCAAAACCAATTGATGACATGATTGAACAATTAAAAATCATTCACGGGGGAATGATTGCTTTACTAAAAGAAGACAAATAGGAGTTTCACTATGATTGAGCTTGTTTTACCTCATTATCATGCCAGAAAAATAGTATGTGGTGACCATGATGATAATTTACGCCGTTTTGCAGAACGGATGGACATCACACTCCATAGAAAAGAAGAAACGCTTTTTTTTGAAGGGGCACCAGAAAAAGTTGAGCAAGCTCGTTTTATTATTCAATATTTGTATCAACAAGCTATTTTGGGCTCTATCAAAGATAAAAAAGATCTAGATGACGCTTTTTTTTCTGTGACAGCCCATAGCGTACGTGAATTAGATCACTCAGCCGGAATTTTAATTAAAAATCGCCTTATTAAACCCAGAAGTGCCCACCAAGTGGCTTTGTTAAAAGCCTTGAAAGACAAGGATATCGTATTTGGATCCGGACCTGCTGGGACTGGAAAAACCTATTTGGCAGTTGCTTATGGGTTGTCATTATTGTTTGAAGGAAAAGTTAAAAAAATGATTATCACACGTCCGATTTTAGAAGCCGGAGAAAAACTTGGTTTTTTGCCTGGTGATATGCGTGAAAAAATTGATCCTTACCTTAGACCCATTTATGACGTTTTATACGACATATTATCAATTGAAAAAACGGAAAGAAAAATACAATCGGGCGAGATTGAATTGGCCCCCCTGGCCTTTATGCGCGGACGTACGTTATCTGACGCATTTATTTTGCTAGACGAGGCACAAAATACCACATCTGGTCAGATGAAGATGTTCCTCACACGTATTGGTGAAAATTCAAAAATGGGTATTACTGGAGACGTGGCTCAATCAGATTTACCTGACGGTGTCACATGTGGTTTAAAAGAAGCAATCGATATTTTAAAGCCAATTGATGATGTGGCGATCGTGGAATTTGATAATGCAGATATTGTCAGACACCCACTGATTGGAAAAATACTCAATGCCTATGAACACCACTCAAAACATTAAAATTTTTGAAGATTATTTTTTCTCTCATTTAGAAGACGTAGAATCATCCAACGTTCATCATCGTTATAAAAAATTGGCGACTATGAACCTATTGGATGGTATGTCCAAAGTTTTAAATAATCAATACCAAAGTAATGACCATTCAAATGATACATCAAAACGTTTTTTTTTACTGATGCATTACTTTGCGGGAGCAGCTTGGGATCATTCTGATGATGTGAACCGTGTCTGTCTCATCCACCTTGATAAAGCTTTAACGATGAACGAGAACAAAGATCATTTTGAACATCTTCGTCATGAGATTCAAAAAAAATTGGATTACTTTTACACTTATTTGGATGATAAACAATTTTTAAAATTACTGCCATTTCAAAAACACATTAAAGAATTGTGGCCACTGAATAGTATGAATTCGTATTTGCCTATTATTATTAATGACGAAGAATATTTTCCCTGGCATATGACCATTGACGCCTTGTTCTACAGCTACCGAAATATTTTGGTGCATGGTGTTGAACCAAGCATTTTTGGTTTTGATTACAAAGACGAGCAACCTTACGATTACCCTTATTATCAACAGGAACAAGAACATGTTTTTTTAAAATTTCCTTTACCATTTTGTGTTAAATTTTGCAGAATTTGCATAGAACAAATTAGTATTTATTTGAACAAACTCAATATAGATCCTTTTGTTTTCTATAAAAAAGATTTACGAACACAAGGTTATTTTATGAGTTTTTTATAAAAAAATATGACCTATTCTTTAATCATTTTGATCCATCGCTATCAGTTTTAATACTATATAATCAATCTTCAGGCGCGTAGAAAATCATCACCATTTTGTGTTAGAATGAGCTTAAAAGGGTGAACTATTAATCGAATAATCGAAAATGATTTTTTTTATATTATTTGTTATCACGTCTTTGTCTTACGGTATGATTTCTAATGGCATTCATTCCCATATTGATTATGAGAAATTCGCTCAAACATACGAGGAATACCAAAGTGCTTGTCATATTTATGATCAGACCTCAGGAACGATGATGACAGGTGTTTTGATTCATCCAAAAATTGTGATGACTGCTGCCCATGGCATAGTTCCGATGTTACAAAAACGTGGCATAAAAAACCAATTTTCTGATGTCATGCGCATGAATAATGTCAAGATAACTTTTTCATCCTGTCAAAGATTGTCCAAAGCAGTAGCCATAGACACACGTTATTTGAAATTTCAATATGGTCTTGAAAATCATCATGACATTGCTTTTATCTTATTGGATGATCCTATATATCATATTACGATTGCACCTTTTTTGCCGGAAGGGTACATACAAAAAGTCGCCCCTTTATCAGTCGTAACATGGAGCACCTCCGATGAGGAGTTAAAAAATACATTTTCCTGGTCATTATTTGCAAAATTCATCTTTTCAAAGTCAACACCAAAAAAAAGAGGATTTATGT
>JALRGP010000070.1 GCA_023259685.1 Alphaproteobacteria bacterium
CACGTACGCTATCTGAGAAATTAATCAGAGTAATATCGTAAAGCCTATGAGGATCAGTTCTAAGATCTAAAACTTTGAGTTTTGGTAGTTCAGAAATAATATTCCAAAAATTTTGAAGAAACTCTGCATCATTATTTTTAATTCCCATTCCAATCTGAGCGATAGTATAGATCATTTCAGGAAGATCTATGGTAAGCTCTTAGACCTCTTTCTAAAATCATTGTCTAATGAGACCTGCTACGTTCATGCACACTCCGGTTCTGCGCTTCGTGGGCGTCTAGCATTTCTCTATTAGAAAAATTTTTCGAAAGAGGTCTATTATTTATACCCGTCTCAAAATCATGTATATTAATAAATAAATATATATAAAATTATTAATGCAAAATTGGGAAGTGATCATTGGTTTGGAAATCCATGCACAAATATCATCGAATACGAAATTATTTTCAAGGGCACCAACGCAATTCGGTGCGGATCCCAATACGCAAGTTGATTTATTAGATGTGGGGCTTCCTGGAATCCTACCCGTTATTAACAGTTATTGTGTAGATCAAGGCATTAAAACGTCTTTGGGACTGCGGGGACAAGTCCATTACCTCAGCATTTTTGATCGTAAAAATTATTTCTATGCGGATTTGCCAACAGGATATCAAATTTCGCAATTTCACAAACCTTTAATGACCGATGGGTATTTAGATATAGATCTGGGTGAGGATAAAAAACGCGTTCGTATTAATCGCCTTCATTTAGAACAAGACGCCGGAAAAAGCATCCATGATATCGACCCGTACGCATCATATATTGATTTAAACAGATGTGGCATTGCTCTGATGGAAATCGTTAGTGAACCTGATTTAAGGTCGGCACAGGAAGCCATGGCTTACGTTAAAAAACTCAGAACATTACTTCGTTATCTTGGGACATGCGATGGTAATATGGAGGAAGGGAGTCTTCGTGTTGATGTGAATATATCTTTGAGACGACCGGGAGCACCCCTTGGCACAAGAGCAGAAGTCAAAAATGTCAATTCTATTCGCTTTGTTGGTCAAGCAATCGATTGCGAGGTGGAGCGTCAAATTGATATCTTGGAAAATGGCGGAAAAATCGTTCAAGAAACACGTTTGTTTGATGCGCAAAAAGGGGAAACACGATCAATGCGTTCCAAGGAAGATGCCCACGATTACCGTTATTTTCCCGACCCAGACCTGCCCCCTCTTAAATTATCTCGTGAGCGTGTTGATGCGATAAAAAATAGTTTATGTGAATTACCGGATGATAAATTAAATCGTTTTATTGAATCATTAGGTTTGTCTTCCTATGATGCAAAAATTTTAACCGAGGAAAAAGATACATCTGATTATTATGAATCTGTTCTTAAAATGATCAAGAGTTCATCTCCAGCTGCCCCTAAAATATTAGCCAATTGGGTCATTGGGGAGGTTTTTGGACTCATCAATAAAGAAAACCTGTCTTTGGATGATTTACCATTTTCAATGAAACAATTAGCAGAATTGGTTGATTTTATTTTACAAGATATTATATCAGGAAAAATTGCCAAAACTGTTTTTGTTCATATGGTAAAAGAAGGTAAAAGCCCTAAAGATCTCATTAGAGAAATGGGATTGCAACAACTGAGTGATCCAACACAAATTGAAGCTGGCATTGATGAAATTTTAAAAAACCACCCTGAACAAGTTCAATCTTATCGAAATGGTAAACAACAATTATTTGGTTTTTTTGTGGGGGAATCGATGAAAAAATTTCAAGGAAAGGCCAATCCGACCCTTGTTAATGATATATTAAAGAAAAAACTATCTAAAGAATAGGTCGTGAGACAATTATTTTATTTTCCAACATGTCCGATGTCTCGGGCAGTTCGGTTGTTTTTACTTGAAAAGAAATTGGATTTTTCTTTAAAAACAGAACGTTTTTTTGATAAAAGAGATGAATTTTTAGAGTTAAATCCACTAGGTGTTACTCCTGTTTTTATCGATTTCGGCGATGTGGTATTGTCGGATGGCATTGCGATTTTGCAGTATTTGGAAGAGGTGTACCCTAGTAATTTTTTGGGTAACACACCAATCGAACGCGCGGAAATTCGCCGTATTATTGGATGGTTTCATGACGCTTTTAATTATGACGTAGCGCAACCATTAATTTTTGAAAAAGTCTATAAACGTTTTTTAAAACAGGGATACCCTGATCCAGATATCGTCAGATCCGTCAAATCAGATCTACATTACCATATGCATTATATTGGTTTTTTAAGTGAGCAGCGCGGATGTTTGGCAGGGCCTCAATTGACCATGGCCGATTTTGTGGTAGCATCTTATGTATCAATTATTGATTTTTTGGGAAGCATCTTTTGGGATCAATTTGAATCTGCAAAACTTTGGTATATGCGCCTTAAATCAAGGCCATCTTTTAGACATTTATTAGCAGACCAACTACCGGGTATGACGCCGCCTAATCATTACCAACAACTAGATTTTTAATGAATTAATTTTTAAATAATGGGGCGAGTGACCGGATTTGAACCGGCGGCCTCAAGAGCCACAATCTTGCGCTCTAACCAACTGAGCTACACCCGCCACTATAGTTGTATTATTGTTTTTTTTAATATTTTTGTCAAATTGTGCTCACACCGTTACGTGGGTGTCTCTTTTAAGCAACCTCAAAAGCGTTACAATAAACCTAACGATCTCTCTATTGTTTAGCCCCATGACCGCCGTGATCCCATTGCTTTATGACGAAGGACGTCATGATGATATTCCGTTTCAACTGAAAGCTCCTTTTGCCCCCATGGGTGATCAGGTTCAAGCGATCAAAGAGTTGACGGAGGGAATTGATAATAATAAAAGAGATCAGGTTTTATTGGGTGTCACAGGGTCAGGAAAAACCTTTACCATGGCCAATATTATTCAAAATACGAAACGCCCAGCCCTGATTATGGCGCCGAATAAAACGTTGGCTGCCCAGCTGTACAGTGAAATGAAAGAGTTTTTTCCAAATAATGCCGTTGAGTATTTCGTGTCTTATTATGATTATTATCAACCCGAAGCCTATATCGCCAAAAGCGACACCTATATTGAAAAGACCGCCTCCATTAATGACACCATTGACCAAATGCGCCACCGGGCGACCCAATCATTGTTGCAGCGGCGCGATACTATTGTGGTTGCCAGTGTGTCATGTATTTATGGTATTGGGGGCGTGAATACCTACAGTGAAATGATTATTCAAATCAAGAAAAATCAGGATATCAGCATCAAGGATCTATCGTTGCGTTTGATAGAATTACAGTACAAACGTAACGACATGAGTTTTGTGCGTGGAACCTTTCGGATCAAAGGGGATACATTGGATATTTTTCCCTCCCATTCCAGCGATAGAGGTCTTCGTCTCAGTTTTTTTGGGGATACGATTGAGGCGTTGTTTGAAATTGACGTTCTCACAGGGAACAAAATTGCGACCCTTGAAGGGACCACCATCTTTGCCAACAGCCATTATGTCACGCCCATGCCGACACTGCGTCAAGCGACGGAAAAAATGCATATTGACCTTGAACATCGGTTGAAAGAATTTGAGGAGGGTAAAAAAGTTGTGGAACATGAACGCCTGAAAAGTCGAACACTTTTTGATATTGAAATGATGCTGTCCACCGGCAGTTGTTCGGGCATTGAAAATTACTCCAGATATTTAACCGGTAAAAACCCCGGTGAACCGCCGCCAACATTGTTTGAGTACCTTCCCAAAGACGCCCTTTTATTGATTGATGAAAGCCATGTGACGGTACCCCAGGTGCGCGGTATGTTTAATGGAGACAGGGCCAGGAAACAAGTGTTGGTTGATTTTGGTTTTCGCCTTCCGGCTGCTCTTGATAACCGTCCCCTTAATTTCGATGAATGGAATGATTTGAGACCGCAAACTTTATTTGTATCGGCCACCCCTGGGCCATTTGAATTGTCGCTCACGTTTAATCAGTACAGTGAACAAATTATTCGCCCAACGGGGCTTCTCGATCCCGTATGTGAAGTGAAGCCCTGCGATCATCAGGTGGATGATGTGATTGATGAATGTAAAAAAACAATTGCGAAAGGGTACCGCATTCTTATTACAACCTTAACAAAAAAAATGGCGGAATCTCTCAGTGATTATTTTATGGAATTGGGAATGAAGGCGGCTTATATGCATTCGGACATTGATACATTGAAGCGCATTGATATCATCAGGTCCCTTCGGTTGGGCGACTATGACGTTCTGATTGGTATTAACTTGCTTCGCGAAGGACTTGACATTCCGGAATGTGGATTGGTGGCCATTCTCGACGCGGATAAGGAAGGTTTTTTACGGTCAAAAACGGCTCTCGTCCAAACCATCGGACGGGCGGCCCGAAACGCAGACAGTAAAGTGATTTTATACGCGGACACCATGACCGAATCATTAAAATATGCATTGGATGAAACAAACAGACGACGCGATAAGCAAATGGCTTATAACATGCAACATCATATCACCCCAACAACGGTCACCAGATCCATCGAACAACGCCCAGCTTTGCAAACAAAAGAGGATCAAAAGTCTTCTACAATACCGATTGCGAATATTGAAAAATATAAAAAAGATTTACTCAAAGCCATGAAGGTGGCGGCAGATAATCTTGAATTTGAAGAAGCCGCCCGCCTTCGTGATGAGTTGAAGAGAATTGAGGGTGGGGGATAGAAATTAGAAAAATTTTGTGATTTTGAAAATATGTCCTATTTTAAATATAATGATTTATTTTGTCTCAATTTTTTATGAAAAATCATTTCTTTTGGATATCTTTTGTGATTCATTTTATTACGCTGATATTGTCGGGTCCTCATTACACCTCGGATAGTGGCGGATATATCAATTGGGCTGATGACGTATTAAAAAATCCAGAGCTATTATGGTCTTTGAATTTTACAACGGATCCTTTTCCAACGACAGCCTTACGCATGCCATTGTATCCATTAATCATTGCCTTTTGTAAAATCACAACAGGACACTTTTGGAATTATGCCGTCTGTCTGTGTCAAATCATCATATTTTCCATGGCTTTTCAAACAGTGATGAATTTTGCAAAAGATCAAGGTGTGCGAAATTTTTTTTGGTTATCCGTTATTGGTTTTTTTATTATTTTCCCAAGAACATGTGTGTTTAATATCTCCATCATGGCAGATTCTATTTTCAACAGTTGTGCTTTGATGTTGCTGGTGAATGTGATACGCCTATTTATTTTTCAGGAAAAAAAATCATTATATTTGTGCCTTGTGTTTTTAT
>JALRGP010000071.1 GCA_023259685.1 Alphaproteobacteria bacterium
AGCTCTTAATTGATTTGGTCCGTCATCAAAATCGTCCTCCGTCAACAGAAAAAGGCTTAATACGTCGTATTCAAATGGATATAAAAAAAATTAAACGTTTTTTAAAAAGCATCGGACATTATCAAAGTCACACGGATTATTCCATCGATAAAGGGATTATTCATCTCAATATTAATCCGGGGCCTTTTTTTAAATTGGGTGAGATTAGATTGGAATTTAAAGGGGAGTCTGTTTACCCTTTATCACGTAAACAAATTAAAAATTTTATTGATAAACGGTTAGACCAAGCGGACAGTTTAAATACCGCCCAGCGACGCCTTGAAGATTTTTTTAAAAAACAAAACTTTCCATTTTGTATCGTCGATGCTCCCCAGGGGTTTTTAAAAGATGACATGTTAGATGTTGTATTTCAAGTTCATTTAGGCCCCTTATGTCGTATTGGTGATCTGCATATTGATTCAAAAGGTATTTTTCGAAAATTTATTGAAAATCGCATTTTTTTAAAAAAAAACAAAAATTATGATGTCAAAAGTATTGAACGAACGGCTGATGAACTCAAGGCAACGGATATTTTTGATCAGGTATCCGTAACACCGTATTTAATCAACCCCGACGATAAGAATAAAAAATATGCTGATGTATGTGTGCACGTTAAAACAAATAATGCTCCCCCTCGTTTGATTGGTGCAGGAGCCAGTTACGCGACAGATGAGGGATTTGGAGCCAAGTTTTTTTGGAAACATTTTAACATCAAAGAGTTAGGACATAAGCTATCTTTTTTAGGAAAAAAATCTGCTCGAATGGATCAAGTTGAGGTTGATTATATGATTCCAGATGTTGGATTTGCCAGACACAATCTTATTTTGAACACATCATATCTCAAAGAAAATCGAAAAGCCTATAAAGTGCACACAGCACAAATTGGTGGTCAATTTAAATATGCATTTAAAAAAAACGTGACTATTTTTTATGGTGTATCAGCGGAATATGGAAAATTATCTCGTGAAGGGATCCGCTATATTAACAAAGTCATAGGTGTTCCTTTTGGAGTTTTTTTTGATTTTTCTAATAATTTTTTAAATCCTACTCGCGGATTTCGTATTGATACAAACATCACCCCCTATATTGGTCGTATTGCACAGCAACATTATTTATTATCGGCAACAATTAAGTGTTGTTGGTATATTCCACTCACATCAAATGAGTTCAATGAAGATACCACAAGCATTGCTTTATTTTCAAAAATTGGTTCTTTATTTATGAAAAATTTTCAAAGTTTATCTCCAAACAAACGTTTGTATAGTGGTGGAAATGGATCAATTCGTGCTTACTATGACCAAATGATTGGTCAATTAGATTCTGACGGTGTACCGATTGGAGGCCAGTCATTATTTGAAGTGGGTGCCGAATGCCGATTTCCTATTAAAAAAGAGTGGGCAGGAGCTGTATTTATCGAAGGAGGCGGTGTTTTTGTTGATAAAATACCAAAATTCTCACTGAACTCCATGCAAGCCGGGGCCGGATTTGGGATACGTTATATGACAGCAATGGGCCCGATCCGTGCAGATATTGCATTTCCTTTTCATAAAAGACGCGATCAAAAAGGGAAGTTTATCGATGCTCCTTTTCGTTTTTATTTAGGCCTCGCTCAAGCTTTTTAATAGATCAACACACACTAATCCTTCAATTTTTAAAAAATAAAAAATTCTTTTACAGATTTGTTTGGGCTTCGGGTTTCACCTGCAACAATTGCAAATATTAGAGTTCTTTCAAAACCTTTTTTGGATAGAGAAATGCTAGGCGCGCACGAAGCGTAGAACCGTAGTTGACATGAAATAAATGAGGATTCGAGCATCGGAGCAACGCGGTAGATCTCATCAAGAAATGCGTTTCGAAAGAACTGTATTGTAGATACTTTTTTCACGGCCTTTGTAACGCCCATCATCTGAGGGAGCTCAAGGCCTTAGAGACGATAGAAAAGGAATCTTGGGCATTTAAAATGATTCAGCTGTTAATAATAGCTCATAAAATCAATTTATCACGATGATGATTTGATTTTTTTTGAATAATCATTTGAAAAATAATATAACTAAAAAAAATTTTCTTCCCACTCCGACTTTTAATCGCACCCTGAATGCTTACAATTTTTGATTATCATATGTAAAAAATGTCATAATAATAAAAAACCATGAATAACTAGAAAAATGGATGTGCAAGCTGCAAAAATGATTGGCGCAGGAATTGCCACTTTGGGAATGATGGGAGTTGGACTTGGACTGGGAAAGATTTTTTCTCAACTCATTGAATCAATTGGAAGAAACCCTTCGGCGAAAGGGGAATTACTTCCCGTTGGATTATTAGGTTTTGCCTTAACTGAATCAATTGCTTTGCTGATATTTGTTGTCGTAATGTTGTTATTGTTTGTTGTATAGCGGATAAAAATGCCACAATTTGACACCTCTTTTTATGCCTCAATTATTTTTTGGTTATTGTTTGGATTTGGAGTGTGTATTTTGTTTATTAAAGATTATTTTTTACCACGTTTTCAAATGTTTAATAACCAAAGGCATGACGTTATTGAGGCCAAGAAAAATATGTATCAAGGAAAACTTCATTTAACATCAACATTAATCGCCCAATATAGAAAAGAATTAAAAGATATTAAAGATGATCACTCTAAAATTTTAGAAGAAAAGATACAAGAGTTACGTGCAAAACACCAAGAAAAAATACGATCATTAGAACAAAAACTAGAACAAGAGCGTTTACAGATGACGATGCTATGGGAAAAAGACCTCAAAAAAATAGAAAGTGATATTTTAAAGTTTATTCCAGAACATGCCTCAACAATTCAAAAAAAATTCAAAACATCATTGGAAGATATGCAATGTCCGTTATAAGTTTTCTTATTTTTTTATATCTGATTTATAAAAAATTTTATCATAAAACAATTCATGTTATTGATAAAAAACGTCATGAAATTAAAAATTTATTGATGGATTTAGAACAAAAAAATATAGTTTCTGACAACACCTTAAAAAAAACCCAAAAGTCTTTAAATGAACTTTCTATTTTAAAAGAAGATTCTTTAAAAGAAATCCAAGATTTGTATGATCGTTTTGTAGAGCAAGAGGAAAAAAAATTAGCCTTGGACATCGATATTTTATCAAAAAAATATCAAACTTTAATGGATCAAGACTTGGCTACGATGAAAGAAGAATCATCAAAATATGTTAAAAAATTATTACAACAACGTATTCAAATGTATGTACAAACCACAAATCAAAACGGAGGTTTAAATTAGATGAAAAAAACAGTCATTATTATTCCATCTCGCCTGGATTCAAAAAGATTTCCACAAAAAGTACTGGCAAATATCAACGGGAAACCCCTGATACAAAAAGTATATGAACAAGCTCAACAATCTCTTGACACAGATGTTTATGCTGCTGTTTGCTGTGATCAATTGAAAAATATTGTTGAGGATTTTCAAGGAAAAGCTGTTGTGACGGACCCACAACTTCCAAGTGGAACTCATCGTGTTTATCAAGCGTTACAATCCATTTCTATGGACGTTGATTACATCATTAATGTTCAAGGAGACATGGCATTTTTCCCTTTGGATGCTTTGGATAAAATCTTGTCATGTTTTGATCGCATGGATATTGATATTGCAACAGCAGTTTGCCCAATAACAACGGATGAAGATCTGCAATCACCAAATGTTGTCAAGGCTGTATTTGATCCAATGCAGCAACAACCTTCTTTTGGGAAAATTCTGTATTTTTCAAGACATGTCGTTCCATTCGTTAAAGAACCGAAAGAAACTGATCAATTCTACAGTCATGTTGGAATTTATATTTACAAAAAAAATGCTCTTGAAAAATTTATACAAAGCCCCGTTTCTCTCATTTCTATTCAAGAAGATTTAGAGCAATTGACAGCCTTGTCTTTGGGGTTAAAATTTGGGGGGTGCATTTTGGATCGTGAACCCATTTGTATTGATGTGGAATCTGATTTACAAAAATTATGAAAATTATTGTTGGCCTGGGCAATCCAGGCGATCAATATATCATGACACGCCACAATGTTGGTTTTATGGTGGTGGATGTGATTGCGGCCGCTCATCGTATTGTGTTTAAAAAAAAATTTCAAGCCCTATGGGGAGAAACCACTCTTAATGGGCAGTCTATTTTTATGATTAAACCTCAAACATTTATGAATCTTAGCGGAGATAGTTTGATTCAATTTTTATCTTTTTATAAATGGAAGAGCGAAAATTTAATTGTGTGTCATGATGAATTAGATTTAAAATTTGGAGATATTCGTGTTAAAAATGGTGGAGGGCTTGCAGGACACAATGGGCTTAAAAGTATTGCTACACACATTGGCCAAGATTTCAAAAGATTAAGAATTGGCATTGGTCGACCGCAGACACAACAGGAGGTTTCCTCTTATGTCCTAAGCCCCTTTTCTAAGGATGAACAAAATGATTTACCAGATGTGTTACGTAAAGCAGTAGAGTTAATTGTAAATTTTTAAAGTTTTAACCTCCAGGTACGATGAAAAATTGAGGATGAAAGATCAGAAAAATCATAGAGTTTATGTAAAAATTATTTTTTTCCTATTGACGCATGAGTGATGGTCATTTTGTCCAAAAACATCAGCAAATCCAAGGAATGACGCTGGTTTCTTAAAGACCTTGGATCCTCCATATCTGTATAATAATGTCCAAACAACATAAAAATATTTTATTCTATTATTTTTTAATTATTTATTAATAATTTTTTCCTACAATGATAATGGAAATTAAAATTGGACATTTAAATATGGAAATACAAAAATCTTCTTTGTGACTAGGTATATCGCTTGGAGGTTGTTTAGCTTTAGGATTTGCCACAATGTCATATTTGATGGGGCAACAGCTTATTCAAATCAAAAAAATGGATCGCACTGTTACAGTCAAAGCATCAGCAGAAAAAGAAGTTAAAGCAAATTTTGCTGATTGGAATATCACATTTTTTGAAGATGGAGATGATTTAACAAAAATTTGTGAAAAACTTCATGCTCAGCAAAAAGACGTGAGAAAATTTTTTGAAAAATACGGTTTTTCTAGTAATGATATTCATGTAGGCCAATATGAATTAACAGACATCAAAGTATCAAAGGTGACGAATGCTTATGCAAGAAACCAAAAAAGTGATTCAGAACCACGATTTGTTGTCACGTCTTCTCTTGATTTAAAAACAAAAAACGTAGATCAATTAAGGCATGCTTATCAAAATATTATT
>JALRGP010000072.1 GCA_023259685.1 Alphaproteobacteria bacterium
TCAGGTTTAGTTTAATTGCGGGTATTTGTCATTTTGAGTTGGCTCTTTGATGTTTTGCAGGAGGTCTATTATATAAAAGAAAAATTAAGTACTACTTTTTTTGATAATTGTATGATGCAGTTTTTAGGCTCACAATTAAAATTGAAATTAGAATTTAATAGAAAAACAGACTCAGATGACTACCTTGATAATACTCAACTAAAAAAATTACTTGCATCAATTAAGTTTAAAAAATATATTCCACATTATGGAGATTGATATATGTATTATGTTCTGAATGATTTGAATCAAAGATACAAAACACACTATGGAAAATCTTCGATTGAAGAAAAAAATCAATATTTTCCTTTTGTTAATGGAAAAAAACAACCCTCTCCTTCATCCAATAGCTCATGCAATGATGAGATAAGTAAATATTTTCAAAAAAAAATATATCAAAACAAATTTATACAGGTTGATTTTCTGTGCGACCCAGACAGAGATAATTTCGAACGTTTCAAACAGATTGCAAAAGAAATCTTTCCACAATTATGCAACCCTATAGAAAAGACGTTTACTAACGTATATCGAAAAAAAGTAGAAGACATAATAAAACAAAAAATATCATTGAAGTACTTTATTATTAAAATGAAAAATCTTGACAGCTGAAATCATCTGCTTTGGTATACATTGCTGTTGGGTCCATTTACAATAAATCAGGTTGATCACTGATGATGATGTTCAAAAATATGACTGATTTAGAAGATTCTTTTTTAAAGGCGACGCACCATTGGATTCAAGATGAACCCTACTGTGTTGCCGTATCGGGGGGGATGGATAGTATGGTTTTACTTCATATAATGAGCATCCATTTTTCCAACATTGTTGTATTTACTTTTGATCATGGCTTAAGAGATGACACCCACAAAGACTTGGCACTTGTTCAATCTTTTTGTGATGAAAAAGGGATTGATATGCATAGCGCAAAATGGGTCTCTCCTTCACGTAAACGCCTGCACGAACATGCAAGGGTGGCACGTTACCAAGCGATGAAAGATTTTTGCACTCACCGCCAATGCAAATTTTTATTAACCGCTCACCATCTTGATGATCAAATGGAAACAATTATGATGCGTTTTTTCAAAGGCAGTGGGCCGATGGGACTAAGAGGTATGACTCCATTTCAAAAATTATCCCCGAACTTAACCTTGTTGCGACCATTTTTAGATATTCCTCAATCAATTATTTTCGAATATGCTCAAAAGTATTCTATTCCTTATATTATTGATCCATCGAATACACATCAAAAGTTTTGGCGTGGGCAATATAGGTACCATAAAGATATTTTTATCAGCTTAGGTCTTAAATATGAGCATATTTTACATATGCGCCGTCAAATGATTGAGATGACTGATTTCATACGGGAACAGGTGCAAGAAGCTGAACATCGAATTGTTACAACATCCGAGGATGGGCATTCTTTTGAATACAAAAAATTTATAGAACTGCCAACGGTTATTCAACGCAAATTAATGCAAAAAATTATTCAAGATACGTCTGGTTTTACCTATCCTCCATCCTATGTTTTTATTCAAAAATTGGTTGAAAAAATGACATCGAGTGATTTATTTAAGCCCATGACTATTCAAACATGTTGGATTTTTAAAAAAAACCACATCTTTAAAGTATCTGTGAGTAAATCCGATCAAAGACGACGTCAAAAACAGATTTTAAGCTGACACCATTTTCTTAAGCATAGCATTAATTTTTAACCATTTTTGAGCCGGAAGCGAAGGGGACCCCCCCACAACAGAAAAGTCAGGAAGATTTTTCATGACGCCACTTTGCGCAGCAATTTGACATCCTTTTCCAATTTTAAGGTGTCCTGTGATACCAACTTGTCCAGCCGCCACAACACCCTCACCAAGCTCTGTGCTGCCCGCAATTCCCACCTGTGCCACGATAATACATCGGTCTTTTAAAACAACATTGTGGGCAATTTGAACCAAATTATCAATACGGGTTCCTTTTCCAATGATGGTATTTTCTAAACTACCCCGATCAATGGTTGTGTTAGCTCCAATCATGACATGATCTTCAATAATGACCCGCCCCAACTGGGGAACATCAATAGGACCTTTGTCATCCATATGAAAACCAAATCCCCCTTGGCCAATACGTGCCCCATTTTTAATGGTCACAGATGATCCGATCTGGGCAGATTGAATGGAGACATGGGATTCTATGTGGCAACGTTGACCAATAATTACATGAGATTCAACCACCGTGTGGTGGCCAATATAACTGCCATCACCAATGACAACACCGTCACCAATAACACAAAAATCACCAATAAAAACATCCTTTCCAATGGTTGCCGTTGGCGAGATTGATGCTTTGGGGCTGATAGAACAATGTCTGTCTTTTTTAAAAAAATGACTAAGGATACTTGCAAATAGCCGGTACGGTGTATCCACAAGAATTTTTTGATATCCCGATGGAACATAATGATCCCACTCAGGTTTTGTCATAATAATGCCTTTGCCATGAGCAGGAATTTGATCAACATATTGATGATTATGTAAACATGCAATCAATCCCTCATCCAGATCTTGCAACGTTGAAACGCCTAGAACCGGGGCGTGATCGGTGGACTCTTCGTGAATATTGATAGTGGTAAGTACATCTTGAAGAGAGACGTTATTTTTAAAAAAGTGCTTCATGTTGGTCTGATACCTTGGGTAAAGATAACATTTCTTCAATACGAAGGAGTTGATTGTATTTTGCTATACGTTCCGAACGTGACAATCCACCCGTTTTAATATAAGGCGCCCCCATTGCGACACTTAAATCCGCAATAGATGTATCTTCGGTTTCACCAGACCGGTGGGATACAACACACGTATAGCCGTGTTTTTGGGCAAGATTCATTGTTTCAAGGGTTTCGCTCAACGTTCCAACCTGATTGAGCTTAATTAAAATTGAATTTCCCATGCCTTGATCAATGCCCATTTGTAATCGTTCTTTATTGGTGACAAAAACATCATCCCCAACCAATTGAATATCTTTTAATTCCTTGGTAATCGTTTTCCAACCATCAAAATCATCTTGATCAAAAGGGTCTTCAATAGAAAAAATGGGGTAATTTTTGACCAATTGTTTATAAAAAATTATCATGTCATCAAGAGATTTTTTATCTTTTCCTTTATTCATATAATAACGACCATCTTTATACAATTCACTGGCCGCCACATCCAATGCAAAATGCACTTCTGATCCTAGTCTAAACCCAGTCGTTATCACGGCTTCACTCATCATATCTAATGCCTCTTGAGGGGATGATATATTAGGCGCAAAGCCACCTTCGTCACCGACGTTTGTTTGAAATCCTTTTTTCTTGATAATTGTTTTCAAAGCTTGAGAAATTTCGCTGCCATAACGAAGGGATTCACGGAAAGTTGGGCCCTTTGGGCAAATCATAAATTCTTGGATATCCAATCCGTTATCAGCATGGACACCTCCGTTCATGACGTTCATCATAGGGCGGGGCAATTGATAAGATTCTCTTAAGCATATAGATTGAAAAAGTGGTGTTTTAGTATAAACGCTGTAGGCTTTAGCAACTGCCATACTTAATCCTAAAATCGTATTTGCGCCATACCGTGATTTATTTTTTGTGCCGTCCGCTTCAATTAAAAAGTGATCGATGTCACTTTGGCTTTTCGGATTGTATCCCAAAAGACGTGCCCCCAAAACCTGGTTAATAGTGTCCACCGCCTTTAAGACACCTTTTCCCCCATAACGTTTGGAATCATGATCTCTCAGTTCAATAGCTTCATGAATGCCTGTGGATGCCCCAGATGGCACTATAAATGATCCTTTTATACGATGGTTGATAGTGACTTCAACCTCGATAGTGGGAGTTCCTCTTGAATCAAGGATTTCTCTTGCAAAAATTTTGGTAATACTGCTCATGATATGTTTAGCCTTTTTAAAAACTCTGTGTAATTATGTAATTCTTCATTCGAGATAGGAAAATCTCTTTTTGTATACATTTTTTTTGAATGTTGGGAGATAGTATCATTTTTTTCTTCTGGGGTTTTGAATAAACTTTGTTGGCGTCCACCACTTAATTCAACATAAACTTCACATAACAACAGGGAGTCAATCAATGCCCCATGCTTCGTTCTGGATGACAAATCAATACTGTATCGTTTACATAACGCATCAAGACTAGCCGGTGAGCCTGGAAATAATTTTCTGGCGATTTTTAATGTATCAATCGTGTCTTCTAAATTAAGCAATGTATGATTCAAACGTCTTAATTCAGAATTTAAAAATCCAATATCAAAAGCAGCATTATGAATAATCAATGTTGCATCTTCAATAAAATTTAAAAAATCCAAAGCCACCTTGTCAAATGTTGGATAATCTTTTAAAAAATCATAGGTAAGCCCGCTAATTTGTGACGCCTCTAAGGGAACATCTCGCTCAGGATTAATGTAAGCATGAAAAGTTTTTCCTGTTTTTCTTTTTTTAAACATTTCAACGCATCCAATTTCAATGACACGATGACCAGCTTGGTGAGATAATCCTGTTGTTTCTGTATCAAGAGCAATTTCTCTCATTCTATATTATCCCCTTCGTCGTTATCGCCCTTATTCACAACCCATACTCCAATTACAATTACAACCATTGTCGACAGTAAAAACGCACTATATATCATTATATTCACATGTGGTGCCCAAGAGAAGAGTCGAACTTCCACGAGAATCCTCACTCGCACCTGAAACGAGCGCGTCTACCAATTCCGCCACCTGGGCTCAATGAATTTTGGTCGGGACGGCGGGATTTGAACCCACGACCCCTATCCCCCCAGAATAGTGCGCTACCAGGCTGCGCTACGTCCCGAAATCCATTATGTTCATAATAAAAAAATATAAAGACAACTGTCAAATTTTTGCATTTATCTGGGCGCGATTAAAAGTTGAAGGGTAAGAAAGTTTTTTTAAACTAATCAAACAACGGACTGAGTTGAATGGATGCAATCTTAACTCTGGCTTTTGATAAAGCACGATTATGGTCTTTTTGATCTTGAGCGGGTGGTTTATTTTTTGATTTTTTATAAGGAATTTGTGTGTTGTGACAAAGGTTTTTCTGACTTGTAAAGCTTAAAAATCATGAACTGATCCAGGTTTAGTTTTGGATACATGTACAATTCTCCTCTTCAAGGTTGTTCGTATGTCTGTTT
>JALRGP010000073.1 GCA_023259685.1 Alphaproteobacteria bacterium
TGGGGGTTTGGGATGGATGAATATCATAAAAAAGTTAACAAATAGTTAATAAAGTATGGATAAATAGTTAATTTTTTAAAAAAAAATAAAAATTGATTTCTAATTTAAAAAATAATATAGTTAATAAAAAATACCTCCTACTTTTAATCACACCCCTGTAAAATTAAAAATTTTGCCATTTAACAGCAATTTGATAAAATTATCTAAAAGAGTTTTTTCTTTTTACGCAATTATATAATTGCTTGTCACAGTCAAGACTTATTCCGATGCCATCAATGGTGGTCATAGTTAGTTTTGGCGAGGTTCAATCGGATATAAAGGAGTATTTTTATGTCAGCACTCAATATCACCCTTCGTGATTTGTTCGAAGCAGGTGTTCACTATGGTCACAAGACCAAGAAATGGAATCCAAAAATGTCACCCTACGTTTATGGTGCAAGAAATGGAATTCATATTATCGATTTACAGCAAACTCTGCCTTTATTAGAAAATGCCGTGGAGGCATTGAAAAATTGTGCATCTAAGGGTGGTCGTATTTTATTTGTTGGAACAAAAATCCAAGCAACAGATTATATTCAAGATGTGGCTGAAAGCTGTGGTCAATATTTCATTAACCATCGTTGGTTAGGTGGAATGTTAACAAACTGGAAAACAGTCAAACAATCCATTAATCGAATGAAAAATATGGAACAAACGCTGGAAAATCCCACTCATTTAACAAAAAAAGAAATATTAAAATTACAAAGAGAGTATGATAAATTGCAACGATCTTTAGGTGGAATCAGTGAAATGGCTGATTTGCCCCATATGATTTTTGTACTTGATACAAATAGAGAAAAAATTGCTATTGAAGAAGCCCAAAAATTAGGTATTCCTATTGTTGCGATTTTAGATTCCAATTCAAATCCAGATAATATTGATTATCCTGTTCCGGGAAATGATGATGCATCACGTGCAATCAGTTTGTACTTTGATGCTTTTAAAAAAGGAATCTTAGAAGGCATTGAAAAAAGTATGGAAAAAGCAGGAATTGACATGGGAGAACAGGCTGATATTACAGAGCCCAAAGCTCATCATCGCCCTAAAAAAGACCAAAAGCAAAGACCACAACGAAACCCTAAAAAAGGAG
Source organism: Alphaproteobacteria bacterium (assembly GCA_023259685.1). Taxonomy (GTDB): domain Bacteria; phylum Pseudomonadota; class Alphaproteobacteria; order JALRGP01; family JALRGP01; genus JALRGP01. The sequence goes on from JALRGP010000073.1 coordinate 1,130, forward strand.
AGTCCCATGAGTGATGTATCAGCCGCATTGGTAAAAGAGCTTCGCGAAAAAAGCGGAGCAGGAATGATGGATTGCAAAAAAGCGTTACAAGAAACCCAAGGAAATCTTGAGCAAGCTATTGATTGGTTGCGTAAAAAAGGCTTAGCCTCTGCATCTAAAAAAGCTGGTCGTGTAGCAGCAGAAGGTGCCATTGCCATTTATTCAAAAAATCATCACACAGCGTGCCTTGTTGAGGTTAATTCTGAAACGGACTTTGTTGCCAGAAATGGTGATTTTCAAAAATTTGCTCACAAGGTTGCATCTGTATGTGTCCATGACCGTTTGGATGCGGACGCTCTTGCTGCGCATTCAGATATTTCCCATGATTTAAATACATTAATTGCCACAATTGGAGAAAACATCAAAATTAGACGCGCAAAAATTGTAGAGATTTCCTCTGGTGTCGTTGCAAGCTACATGCACGCAGCAATCGCTCCAAACCTTGGAAAAATTGGTGTTTTGGTTGCTTTGAAGTCTACTGGAAATACTGAAAAATTGATGGAATTGGGGAAAAAAATTGCGATGCATATTGCAGCCGCCAACCCAGTATCATTGGATGTTTCATCCCTTGATCCAATGTTGTTAGAGCGTGAAAAGTCAATTTTAATAGATCAAGCCAAAGCATCTAATCGTCCTGATGATGTGATTCAAAAAATGGTCGAAGGGCGTATTCGCAAATTCTATGAAGAAATCGTTTTGCTTGAACAAACCTACATCATGGACAACAAAACTAAAATTTCTAAAGTCTTAGAAGAAGCAGCGGCTGATATTGGTGCCCCTGTATCCATTGAATCTTTTGTCAAATTAACTCTTGGTGAGGGTATTGAAAAAGAATCAAAAGATTTTGCGGCCGAAGTGATGGCACAAATCTCTTAAGATATCACAATGTTCCCTAGAAAGCCTTTGTCTATTTTTAAAAGGCTTTCGGGGAATTTATTTTAAAAAGTCATCACTCCATTGGTGATGTCAACATATGGAAATGAGAAATTTTCTCGTCATCGCCTAATATAATTTCTAAAAAACAATAGAGTTTTTTCTCCGATGTGATTTTTTTCCACGTTTTATAGGTCACTTCTGTTTTCATGACAAAATGTTTTGGATTTTTGGGGTTATTGAATATCTCTTTCAAATCCATTTTATACTCGTAAAAACGTTTAATTTGCTTAACATATTTTTCAAGGGACATCTTTTTTTTATCTTTAATAACCGTTGCATTTGAAGAAACCAAAGGTGTTAAATACTCAGATATATTTTTGTGATCATTAAAAGATTTTAAAATTTTTTCACTGATTACACTGTTTGATTCATCAGATTTTGTTTGTTGATCTGCATTAGCTGTGGCAAAAATCCCCATTATAACCGGGATCATAGTGCATATTTTTTTTAAAAACATGTGGTGTATAGATTGATCTATGATGTATAAACGGTAACTATTAAAAGTTAATAAAGAGTTAAAAAATACACAAAAAAATTTTAAATCTCTATTCTTCATCTCACCCTTTTTTGTCATCAAAGTTTTGTTCATTTAATCATCCCCAACAGGTTCACTTTGTATGAATTTACACAAAACAGCACTTTTTAAGCTAAGATATTTTTACGGTGGATTTGTCATTTGATGAATGTCTCAAATTATTGTTGCTTTAGAAAGTAGAAAATTTCAAGAAATCAGTGATCTTATGCATAAATTTTTAAAAGAAGAATTAGATAAATTGAATTTAAAATCTAGCAGAATCAGTGTTCCAAGACCGTTGGATATGCCTTGTGCATTGAGCACAGTCATGCACCATACAATGTCAGATCAAAAATGGCAAAAACCAGCAGCATATATTGTCATTTTAACGCAATATATGGATGAAGTTGCTTCCTTTGAAAATCATCAAATTTTTCATCAATTTTTTGAATTAAGTCGTATTTATCAAACACCAGTGATTCCTGCTTTACATATTCTTGAAAGGCATTCAAAAACCGTAGATGAAATTGAAAAAAATTGTCAAAAAATTATTATGGAATCCGTACAATCATGTGTGGCACTCATTGAACTGCACCAAAAAATGAATGCGCATACTCGGCCTTGATCCTGCTTTAACACAAACGGGTTACGCTATTTTAGATGGAGATCATTATGTGGATGGTGGTGTCATAGAAACAACCCCTCATCATAATATGAGTCATCGTCTTTTTATGATTTATGAAAAATTACACAGTGTTATGGAAAAATGGATTCCACAAGCAGTCGCTATTGAACATGTTTTTGTAAATAACAATTATGAAAGCAGTTTAAAGTTATCTATGGCCAGAGGTGTTATCATGGTTGTTCCTAAAATATTTCATGTGGATGTATTTGAATACACACCAACCCATGTCAAAAAAGCCATTGTTGGGAAAGGTCGGGCAGATAAAACTCAAATCAGAGCATTTTTGCCTCATATTGTTCAAAATATGCCCAACAATTTAAATTTGAATATTTCCGATGCTGTTGCCATTGCTTTATGCCATCATCATTTACAAATGTATAGCCAGCCTTAATGGGGCCGACTATAGTTTAAAATCTATTTTTTTAACGCATCCACTTCGTTCAATTTATTTGTAATCATGGTCACCAGTTCGTTTCTTTTATTCTTATTGTAACCTTTCTTCTCTGGATAGATCTTCATGGCTTTCAACGTTCTTTTCGCTCCCTTCGCTGTCTGAGGATTACCAGTCAAAGTACTGCTCTTCGCTGAATTTATGTCTGGTTTTTCAAATTTGTTAAGATTCAATACCTCGAAATAAGCGTCAATCATAGGTGAAGCCACATACTCCTTGTAGTTTTCATCAGATAATTGTTCAAATTCCTCCAAATTGCCAATATAAGCTTTCATTTTTCTTGAAACATAGTAATATTTGTTTGCTTCTAACAAATGAATTAAACATGACATGAGCTCATATTCTCCAGCTGGTTTCTTCTTTAAAGTTATAAGATCAATAAAATAGACACGCATTGTGTCTTTATCAATGAAAATATTATTTCCATGAGCATCATTATGAACCAATCCAACATTGTGTAATTCAGCCAAAGCACGTCCTACCGTTTGAGACAACTTTTTAATTTCATTATAATCTATTGGATGTAGAGTGGGATTCTTTTTATCGGTTCTTAAAAATTTATAAAATTCTTGACCTGATGCACATTCGGCAATTGTATAGTAAATTGGTTTAATAATTGGCTCAACGATCATTCCCTGAGATGCTGTTGGTTTCCGAAGCCAAGGTGTTGTATTGTCTTGAAGAGTCCCATAATGGGTCGGTATCTGCAAAAACACATTATTTTTTTCTAATATTTTTTTAATGGCGGCACTCTCAGTATTTAAGGATGTAAATAACTCAATAACTTTATCAACATTTTCCAATTGATTACCTATTTTAAAAAAATATTTTTTTCTATCTTTTGTAATAATATAAGTACTTAATACGTGATCTGCTGTACCTGTTTTATGGGATAATTGATTCCATAATACAATGTCATGAATGACATCATTATATAGTCCTACACGAACAGAGATAATTTCATTAAAAAGCTTCTTGACATTTTCAGGCACAAGATCTTCTTGGACAACATTCTCTTCTGACTGGACATGAATACTAGGAGAAGATTCCACAGAGTGCACATAAGATCCTCCTACAGCTAAAATCATCATCATTATTTTTAAATTCAACATTTTAAAACCTATTTTTGTATTCTACAATTTACCCATACCATGATAAATATTAGACTTCCTGCAAAACAGGATTATTGCTAATATAAACAAATTTTTTAAATCAAATTTGTTTAAAAGATGGAAAAGATTGAAGGGTTATCAGATGTAGAATTGAGAAGATTAACTGGAGTGAAAAAAGAAACATTTCAAAAGATGTTAGAAATTCTTGAACCATTCG
>JALRGP010000074.1 GCA_023259685.1 Alphaproteobacteria bacterium
AACAGTATATTGTGATTAGAGGTGTTTTTTTAAAACATCCTCATCAAAAAAAATGGTTATTTCCATCTCGAAGTCGTGATGGACATCTGACACGGCAACAAGTTTTCAATTTAATCAAAGATGTTGCAAAAAATGTTGGATTGAATGAAAAAAATATATCACCGCACGTGTTACGCCATGCATTTGCCACCCATTTATTAGAGGAAGGCGCCGATTTAATCACGATACAAAATTTATTAGGTCACTCAGATATTTCAACTACACAAATTTATACCCACGTCCAAACAAAACATTTAAAAAAACTTCTACATCAGCATCCTCTTTTTTTTGATAAAGATGTATGAGTTTTAAAATAGGCCTCTTTCTAAACTATTATATTTTTCCAATCAATGTTTTGTGATGATAATCATGAATAAAAACGGGCGTAATATCTCCTGGATTTGCTTTGGATGTCTCAATTTGAACGGGACAAAAATGATCTGTTTTGCCAAATCCATTATTTTCAATTAAACATAATACTGTTTGACCAATCATTGACTTAGCAAGGCGTTCAAAAGCTTTGTTGCCCTCTTCACGCAACATCTTTGCCCTTTGTTTAATCATAGCGGATGGAACTTGTGGCATGCGGGCGGCTGGTGTTCCTTCGCGTTTAGAATAAGGAAAAACGTGTAAAAATGTTAATTGGCATTCTTCAACAATACGTTTGGTATTATCAAACATTTCATCTGTTTCAGTTGGGAAACCTGCAATAATATCCGCACCAAAAACAACATCAGGTCGAGATTGCCTAACTTTATGACAAAATTCCACAATATGATGGCGTAAGTGACGACGTTTCATACGTTTTAAAATCATATCATCTCCAGCTTGCAAACTAATATGCAAATGGGGCATAATCCGAGGATTTTTAATTAATTCAAAAAACTCATCATCCACCTCCACCGGGTCCAAAGACGACAGGCGAAGTCTTTGTAGCTGTGGGCATAATTTTAAAAGGCGATGTACCATTTGAGATAATGTGGGCTTTCCGGGAAGATCTAATCCATAATCTGTTATATCCACACCTGTTAAAACGATTTCTTTGACACCATTATTAAGAATATCTTGAATACTGGTTACAATGTCACCAACGGGAACACTTCTGGAGTTGCCTCGACCGAATGGAATGGTGCAAAATGTACATCGGTGATTACATCCGTTTTGAATTTGAAAATAGGCTCGAACTTTATGATCAAAATGGGTAACGGTAGGTGACGCTAAACGATGTGCCGTCATAATATCCCCAACAATGTAAGATTCTTCAGATGTGTAAGAATATTTTTCTAACTTTTCTTGATTGCCAATGACTTTGCTGACCTCTGTCATTTTTAAAAATTGCTCAGGACGAATCTGTGCGCCACATCCCGTTACAATAATTTTTTTCTCTGGATTTTCTTTATGAAGGCGTCTGATCATTTGACGCGCTTGACGTTCTGCTTCATTGGTAACAGCACACGTATTCACAATAATGTGATTTTGAATCCCCTCATCGTGAATAAGATTTTTGATCACTTCTGATTCATAAATATTTAGACGGCACCCAAAGGTAATGACTTGGTTTTCTCCTTTAACCGTTTCAATGTTGACGTCGTTCATGATAAATGGTTGAGCTGTTGAATCCTGTTTTCATGGTGTAAGCCCATAAACGCAGTATGAATAAGCGTTGTCAAATAGTGTGAAATCATATCTACTGTTGCCTTGTTACTAAAACATAAAACATTTGCGTCATTGTGTTGTTTGGATAAAATAACGTCATCCAAGGAACAAGGGCGAACAGCACGCATAAATGAAAAACGATTGGCAGCTATGCACATACCAATACCACTGCCGCATATTAAAATACCTACTGCTTTGGGTGACCAATGATTGGCCATCTGACGTGCCACCATAGGGTAATCACAGGAAGACTCATCAAAACATCCAACATCATGGCATGTCATGACAGCTTTTATCGATTCTTTTAAAAAAAAACCTCTATGATCTGACCCTATTAATATCATTGCGATTAGTGATTACGTGTAGAGGATGGCACCTTTACAGAAAGACCGTCTAATTCATCGGTAATAGTAATTTGACAACCTAAACGGGAAGTTTGAGCAACACCAAAAGCTAAATCTAACATATCTTCTTCTGCTTCGCTTGCTTTGGGGAGTTTGTCAAACCAATAATCATCAATAATAACATGGCAGGTTGAGCAGGCCAAGGACCCTTCACAGGCACCTTCTAGATCAACATTATTCATGTGTGCAACTTCAAGTAAAGACAATCCCACAGGAGCATCAACAATTTTTTCATCACCAGAGGAATCTTTAAAATGAATTTTTGGCATAAAAAATCCTATCAATTGTGTGGTTGTGGAGGCCGAGGCCGGAATCGAACCGACGTCCAAGGATTTGCAATCCTCTGCATGACCATTCTGCCACTCGGCCGCTTTTGTTTATTAAAACAAAATTTTCAATTCTAAGCAAATATATTAATGGCACCCCAGAAATTCGGCAAATTAGGATACCTAAATACCTTTGTGCTACAATGAATGTATAAAAAAATAGACAACTGGATGAGTAAAAAATGGATCCAATCCTTCGTCATTACAATACAGACAATGCTGGAGTCAGGAGTCACCTAAGACAGTTGCTGTCTCATGGAGCTTTGAAAAATACAGGTAAATTATTAATTTATCCACCTGATCAAGGGTTTGAACATGGCCCAGGACGTAGTTTTTCTATGAATCCTGATGCATATGATCCATTTTTTCATTTTCAATTTGCGATTGATGCAGGCTTTTCAGCAATTGCAGCGCCTCTGGGCTTATTGGATGCTGGTGCTCATGAATTTGCAGGTCAAATTCCTTTCATTCTCAAAGTTAATCATGGACATTCTTTACACAAAAATTATAATCAAGCTCAAATCGCCCACATTGATGACGCCCTTCGTTTGGGGTGTATAGGAGTTGGGTACACTATTTATCCTGGTTCCACCCATGATACTGAAATGTTTGAAAAACTAAGTGATCTCATTGAGCAAGCTAAAAGATCTGGATTATTAGTGATTGTATGGTCCTATCCACGTGGTGAAGATATGAAAATAGAACATCAAACGGCTTTAGATGTTGTTGCTTATGGAGCTCATATGGCGTGTTTAATGGGAGCCCATATTGTCAAAACAAAAATTCCATCAAAAGTTTTGTATACAAAAGAGGCTCAAGATATTTATCCAAAGCATGTTTTGATGGACACACTGACACAGCGTATCCAACATGTGGTAGACGCTTGTTTTTCCGGTAAACGATTGATTGTATTTTCTGGAGGCGAACAACAAGACGTATCTCAGATTTATGAAGAAGCTAAGGCTATTTCACAAGCCGGGGGGCACGGATCAATTATTGCAAGAAATTGTTATAAAAGACCTCGACATGAAGCCACAGACATGATCAAAAATTTGATTGCTATCTATACCCAGCAACATTAAAATTGGTTAAAGGTTTTCTTTTGGAAAAATAGTTTAAATATTGTCATGTGGATTGGGTTTTCTATGGTAAAAAAATATGCATAATGACAAAGGAAGCATATAAATTCCTAAAAAAATATTAATTTTTTCCGACATAATTAAAGCTTTGGTCACTTGACATATAAAATGTATGAACATACATAATCCAACAGATAAAATCAGCATGATGTGATAAGATTGAGTAAAATCAACGATGTGCTTGGATATTTTTAAAAAAATTAAAAACAATATGAAGATGACAATGATTTTATGAAAAAAAAATTGATTTTGATGATGAGGTAAACCGATATTTTTTAAATTTTTCACATCATTTGGAATTTTCCAGAAAAACCTATATTGCGGTTGCTCAGAAATCAATTTTATGGGAGTCAAAGCCGATGTTACTTTTAAATGATTAAACAAAACACCATTTTTATGACCATTAATCAATATCCAATGATAGTCTTTTAAATAGGCTTTTTCACAATGCATTGACACTAATGGCGTCCCAGTGGGGTTAAATTTATAAAAAGTGCAGTCATAAAAAGAATGCTCAAAATCCGTGAATTTTTTTGCTGAGATTAAAAAATAACATTTTTTCTGATGATCCTGCAGCCAAATTTTATCCTTATGAACCCTCATAACCGAGTGAGATTGATGATGGTTTTGGGTAATGCAACATACAATATGAATCATTATATAAATTAAAAAAGAGACCACCGCATACCATATATGACTAATGTATAAACGTTTATCAGAGATTGATAATGACGATAAAGCTATCAATTCTTTGTTTTTTTTCATATAGTTGAAAACCAAAATACAACTCATAAAAAAAATATAAGGATACAATTCAAAAGCGATCAACGGGTATTTTGTCATAACTTTTAAAAAAACATGTGTTTCTTTTTTTCTTAATTGTTCGATAATTTCAAATAATAAAAAAATGGGAGACATCACTCCCACTATTTTAAAAGAAAAATATAATGATTTTTTTAAAATATAAGATGATAGAATGGTCAACATGGTTATTTATTTTTATTTTCCATATTGCTATATCGACCAAAATTACCAAAAATTTCTTTTAGCACACTCGTTTCATAGCCACCAGATGGAGTTTTTTCTTGCGAAGGCTCAATTTGTTTACCATCTTTTTCATTGAACTCATGCAATTTTTGGACGACTCCTTTTTGATCGAAATCAATTTGGATAATATGTCTTTTTGATAATTTCGGATTAAAGCATGATATTTGTTCATTTAAAGAATAAACATAATACCATTTAATCCCATCAAAATGGGAGGTCATTGTTGGAGCTCCTAAATAATTTCTGACGTCTTCATCTCGAGATACTCCAATGCTAATTTTTTTTAATATAGCCGGGTCAATATAGGCACCTCGATGATGTTCAAAAGTTGAACATGCTGTTAACGTGAGCATCACAAAAAGATAAAAATATTTCATCATAAAAAAAATTGATTTTTATATTTATTCTAACACTACACCTCAGTTTTTTAAAAAACATAGCGAAGATAG
>JALRGP010000075.1 GCA_023259685.1 Alphaproteobacteria bacterium
ACGAAGCCATGACCATGTCATCGCGTGTTGGCATTATGAACCAAGGGGAAATTTTTCAGGTGGGAACACCCCATGAAATTTATGAATTTCCCCATTCAAAGTTTGTCGCAAATTTTATTGGAGCCATGAATGTTTTTGATGGGCTGGTTATTGAAAATGAACACGACCATGTAGTCATTGAATCAAATGACATCCAATCACAATTTTATATCACCCATTTATCCAGCGTCCCGGTTGGGTCCAACATCTCCATTGGTATTCGTCCAGAAAAGATCATCATGAGCACAACTCCGTGCCCATTGGATAGAAATGCCACAAAAGGAATCGTCCAAGAAATTGCTTACTTAGGAGATCAATCCATTTATTATGTATTACTGACGTCTGGGAAAATTGTCCAGGTATCTTTACCAAATTTATACCGACTGAGTGAGCGAGACGTCACATGGAACGATGAGGTCTATTTATTTTGGAGACCTGAAAACGGTATTGCCCTATTGGATTAAAACAGATGGGTCTAGAAGACCCGTCTGTTTTTTTTGATTGTAGATTACTCTACAACATTTCCTCCACAATCAAGTTGACCGCCTACTGCGGGTGCATCCATAAGCCTCAGTCCTGATATTAATTCTTGGATACGCCCCTTAGTCCCTATTTCACAAGAGGCCTTATGACGAAGGTTTTTATCAAACGATGCGTATTGTTGAAGTGTAGATTCTATAACTTGACGTTCTGTATCATCTAATTGATTTGAAGCAAACGTTTGGTCTTGAGCTGGAACTTTAGACAACAGATATGACCTTAACGATTCACCTCTTCTCCACCCAACTGTTTCATATTGATCAAAATTGTTAATGGTAAAATCATTATTAAATCTCACTACTAATTGATCATTACGACGTTGAATGGACTTCCAAGAATCTGCGGTATGGGCGCGTACAACGCTGTGCAGGTACTGCGCAATCGGTTTTGCAAATGATTCAACTATACCTTCATAAATAGCAGGATAACAGTTCTTAGCTCGTCGAAATTGCAATTGTGGATTAGCCCGTCGAGAGAATCGCAATGGTGGATCTGAATCCCTAAAGAAGCTTAATAAGTGAGATACAATAAACCCAGGATGTGCATTTGGAGTATCTATAAATTGTTTAATAGCCTTGGCCATTGCATTGTCATCAAATTGAATTTTTTTACGTCTGACTTCTTGTGGTCTACCGTGATTGTCAATCTTAAGAAAATTCTCAGATACAAAGTTCTTCTGCACAGCATTTCCCTGAAGTTGTGATAAAAACGTAAACATCTTTTGTTTTGGTTGCGATTCATCGTCATGGATCAAACGATAAATGGCCTCCTCACAAACGTAGAAAAACGCTTGTTTAAGTGTTAAATTTTGCATATTAGGATTCAGAGCACTATTGATAAACTTCCCCTGCTGGCTCATAAAATGTGGCTTTTGATATGTTTCCTGGTAATTGTCGTAATGATTAATTGTTTCGTTATTATTATCACCCAAGGCTACCAAAGCCGTTTCATATAAAAAAACCTCTTGATCTGCTTTAAATCGTGCAACGCCATTTGAATCTAATTTTTCTCTCTCTCTTTTTTTTTATCAGCTACTATTTTTTGAAACAATGTCTTTAACGTATTGGATAGTGTAAGAAATTTTTGCTCACTAAAATCTATACCACGACGTTTGGCATCTTTCATGACATATAGTGCCATTTTAAATGAAGCCTCTTCTGCTTGACCACCCATAACATTTTCGGCGCCTAGGTCTTGAGCTCCCATTTGACCAATGGGGAAACGCGCTAAGAAATGCTCAACCTCGGTGCCAAAAGATGGTTGATTTTCAATCAAATTCAAGACCTTGGCATAGGTGTTCATATTTATGCGCTGGCGTTGATTGTTGATCCATGCGGTCATGGCTTCCCGGTCCAATAAAAATGCCATCATCGCGGCGTTGTGTTGACCAATTTGATTCAAGAAATTGGCATGGCGTGCAAGAACAGGATCCGCGAATCCACCACCGCCTCCCATGAATCCACCGCCATGTCCGCCACCGTGGTGATGATGATGCATATTCATCATCCATCCGCCGTTGTGACCATGGTGATGGTTGTGATGGGCACCCGCATGGGCATGGTGATGTTGGGGTTGTGGATAAAATGGTATCATTTCTGGAAATGCAGGTTGTGCTGGTGGTTGGTATTGTCGCCAGGGAACAACATCTTGGCGGCCATTTAATAATCCACCATTCATTGATATGTGATCTGCTAAACTAAATATCATAAAATTCCTTCTTTGGTTTTGAGGAGCATAGTCCATAGGTGAGTAGAAAGTAATAATTTGTCCAGGATCAGGATGACGGTGTAGGAGTGTGTCACTAATAGTTATCTGTTGGTTTAGGTGAGCGTTTGTCAACGATGAAGAGATATAATTTGTGAGACTGTCATCCCCGTAATCCAAAAACACCCAACCTGTATTTAGATTTCTATTATTAATCTCCAATAGTCGCCTGATATCTCGAACCGTAATCCGCCGATTGGGAAAGATGGGACGGTTATTAGCCAGGTCCCAAAATCCGGCTTGGGCTTGAAGTTGTCTGATATAATTAGGATTCATATTTTGGTTCAGGACAATCGGTCCAACCCCGCCTTGATCTGGTGCCAACTGGAACCCCCCGGGATTCCCTTGCATCATCCATCCGCCGTCAAATCCACCGCCGTGATGCTGGTTATTCATCATCCATCCGCCATTACCATCATGGTGATGGTTGTGATGAGCATCCCCATGGGCGTGGTGATGTTGGACAAAGGGTTGGAATCCAACAAAGTTATTCATCATACCGCCGCCATGTCCGCCGCCGTGATGCTGGTTATGATGATGGCCTTGCATGCTGTGCACATAGGATGCACCCAGTGCGATTAAAATATACAGCTTTTTCATGTTTTGTAAATTTTTTTAGTTTCTATCAACTATAAGGTCTCATAAAATAGTTAATCAATGGTTAACATTCAAAAAAATTACGCATAATACATTCATTTGAATTGCTGAAAACTTTAAAAAGCAAGGATTATAAAGCTTTTAAGGCTCTTTAATACCACCACCTGGGTTAGACGTTAGAACACCCAAACAATATTTAATGAGGTCTTCTGTTGTGTGAGGTGCTTGATCCACAGGTATTTTTTGAAGAACCGACATAATATTGACGGGATCAAATCCTAGGTTTTGAAGGGCTAAAAAAGCATCCTGTTGATGGGCAGACAAATGAGACGCCACAGGTAAATCAGATCGGTCTTTCAACTCATTTAACAAACGTGTGATGCTTTTAGGGCCTAATCCAGGGATATTTTTAAATATATACTTGTTTTGGGTGACGATACCATCAACAATCTGATCAACAGACAGTCCAGATAGTATGTTTAACGCTGTTTTGGGGCCAATACCTTGCACGCCATTTAAAATAGAAAACCATTGATGTTGATGGTTATCCATAAAACCAAAAAGATACACGCCATCTTGGCGAACCATCATATCGATGTACAAAGTATAGGCCTGATTCAAGTGCAGATTATTTTTTAAAGACAAGGGAATTTGGATGAAAAAACCAATTCCCGACACATTTAAAATAATACCATCCGGCAATACATCATCTAAAATACCGCTTAATTTTTTAATCATAAATGATAATAATTTCGGTACCAATTCACGAAATTCGTCAAACCTTGGTGGATGTCCGTTGTTGGTTTAAATCCAAGGTCCTTCATTGTGTCATCAATATCCGCAATGGTTTCAGGAACATCTCCTGGTTGCATATCCTCAAATTCCATGATGGCTTTTTTGCCGATGATGCTTTCTAATGTTTGGATAAAATCCATAAGGTTTTCGCTTTTGTTATTACCAATATTATAAATTTTATAATTATGAGGTGTTTTTTTGAGGGCACCAACAATTCCTTGGATAATATCATCAATATAAGTATAATTGCGACGCATATTTCCGTGATTAAAGACGCGAATAGGACGATCTTTTAAAATAGCATCGGTAAATAGAAAAGCCGACATATCTGGACGTCCATAAGGTCCATATACTGTAAAAAATCGAAGGCCTGTCGTTGGAATTTTAAATAAATGAGAATAACTGTGACTCATCAGTTCATCTGCTTTTTTTGTAGCAGCATACAAAGAAATGGGATGATCAACACGATCACTCACGGAAAATGGTAATTTTTTATTGTTACCATAAACAGATGAACTGCTGGCATAAATAAAATGCTCTACATTTAAATGCCTTGCGATCTCTAACATATTCAGATGCCCCATTAAATTAGATACCCCATACACCATGGGTTTTTCTAATGAATAACGTACTCCGGCTTGGGCCGCCAAATGCACAATATGGCTGATCGATAAATTTTTCAATGTATCAATCAGATTGGGATTTTCTACACTGTCTTGGATAAATGTAAAATTGTTATACTTTTTTAAAATATGCAACCGACTGTGTTTTAAGGAAACATCATAGTAATCATTCATTTGATCCAAGCCAATGACGCTGTATCCCTCGTCAAGCAATTGTCGGCTTAAATGGTAACCAATAAATCCACTGGTTCCTGTGACCAATATATTTTTAAACATATCCAACGTTTTTTTATTTTTACTTTAACATACGAATGGGATCTGTAAAAAAATTATTTCACATACGACGGCGCTAACTGATGTTGCTTGTAAACGTTGGAAAATATATTTTTTATTCCTTCTTTTTTTTTTAATGAAAGATCAACTACTATCAGCTAAAGCCGATAGTGTGGTAAACGCTTGTAAAGCAGATTCAAAGCGTAAACGCTTTAAAACTCTGAAATTTTAAAA
>JALRGP010000076.1 GCA_023259685.1 Alphaproteobacteria bacterium
CGAGCGGCTTAAACTTTTCATTGAATAATACTGAAGTGTTCGCCTAAAGGCGAGGGTGTTAACCCTATCCCACCTAAATACATAAAATTTCTCATAGGCAAACCAAAATGGATTGATGAACATTCAAACTCATTTTGAGTATAATAGTATTATCGCTTCATCGTATTATTTGTCATGCGCCTGTACAATACAATTCATAAAAAAATCGAACCCGTTTCACCCATCGAACCAGATATCATCAAAATGTATGTGTGCGGTCCCACTGTGTATGGCGATATTCACTTGGGAAATGCAAGGGCTTTTGTCGTTTTTGATCAACTGTATCGGATACTCTTGCATTCTTTTAAGCGCGTTCTTTATGTCAGAAATATTACAGATGTAGACGATAAAATTATTCACGCCGCAAAAGAAAAACATATGTCGATTGATGATCTTACAACAAAAACAAATGCGAGATTTCAAGAGGCGATGGATTTATTAAATGTATTACCACCTACTGTTCAACCAAAGGCCACACAGCACATTGAACAAATGATTCATATGATTGTCACACTCATTGAAAAAGGACATGCGTATGTGGAACAAGGTCACGTATTATTCTCAACGCCATCCTATGACAACTATGGGTGCTTATCTCAAAAAAGTTTAGATGACTTAATATCAGGAGCTCGGGTTGAGGTTGCTCCTTATAAAAAAGATCCCAGAGATTTTGTGCTATGGAAACCATCCCAGGGTGATGATATTGGATGGGACAGTCCCTTTGGATTTGGACGTCCTGGGTGGCACTTGGAATGTTCAGCCATGAGCCATCATTATTTGGGTAATACTTTTGATATTCATGGTGGAGGTATTGATTTGATTTTTCCTCATCACGACAATGAAATTGCCCAAAGCTGTTGTGCGTTTTCTGTGCCGCAGATGGCGTCCATTTGGGTTCATAATGGCCATTTGATGGTCAATCATCAAAAAATGTCGAAATCCCTTGGAAATTTTATCACCATTTGGGATTTATTGGATCGTTACGATTGTGAGGTCATTCGTTTAGCATTATTGATGACCCATTACAGGCATCCTTTGAATTGGCAATATGAATCAACCATTGAACAGGCTCAAAATATTTACGATAAAATCAAGCGATCTTTGGATTATATAGGTCACGCCAATAAAGATGAAGATGTTGACGCTGATATCATCTCTTATCTTCAAGATGATTTAAATACGCCTCTTGCCATTCAACGTTTGATTCATTTATCTCAAGAAAAAGCACCATCTCTTTTCAAAAGTGCACAATTTTTGGGTTTGTTTTGCAAAAAGAAAGTTATATCCCTATCTGATCAAGAGATTGAGTCTTGGATACACAAAAGAAAAGACGCAAAAATGGTGAAAAACTTTCAAGAAGCTGACCGCATTCGAACCTTTTTAAAAGATCAAGGGGTGATTTTAGAAGACACCAAAGATCAAACAATCTGGTATGTGTCATAAATTTTTTTGACGTCTATGGATATAATGTCATCAGAGCAATTCAAAGGCCTGCAAGAATTGGTTGTGACAATCATTGTAAAATTTTTAAACCAATCATAAACATAAGGTAAATGAGTCACAATTACAGATACGTCTATAGCTCCGTTTTTTTTTAATGTATTGTAACAAGAATGTAACGTGCTGCCTGTCAAGACAACGTCATCCACAATCACACAATGAGATTTAACATTACCAAGCAATTCACACGTATTGAATAAGCGATCTTTTAAACAAACGGCGACGGGTACATTCAATTGTTTTGACAATGATTGAGCTGATTTAATTGCTCCACTGTCTGGGGCAATGATGACGGTGTCATTCAAATCATCCATATTTTGAAAAATGGATGCTGCTACTGAAGAAAATAATATATCCTCTACAAATGGGCACCTGGAATCAATTGTATGAATTTTTTTATATAATTCGTTCAGTTCATGGGCCATTGATAGGTACGCAGACGATTGCATGAAAGGAAAAAATGGCATACACAGCGTTGGTAACACACCCTGTTTTTTTAAAAATTTTCCAACAACAAGGGCGTCTAGTAGGTGCTCATGACATGCCCATATGGTTGGACAATCATTAAAATCCATTGATGTTAGATTTAAATTCCCGTCTAAAAAACGTGGAATAGCTTGGGTTTCCTGATTCATCCAAGGTGATTTGGAAATAAAGTAATGGGACGTATGCAATAAAAAACCCACAGTACGGAGTGTCTGTTATTTTTATAACAGTTGAATAGATATGTAATCAATTTTTTGAGCATTTGTGATTACCCATGTTAGTTGATTAAAGATATCAAAAATTGTAATTACCAAAGATAATTGAAATGTCAGCAAAGATATTTTTTTCTCTTTACGCGTAGCAGATAGGAATCTAAAAATAAGACAAAAAATTATGACCATATATAAATAAATTTAAATGTTATAATAATTATATGAGGGAGTAATAATTTAAAAAAATGAAATTTTTATTGTTTGTTATCATGTGTGTGATGACAGTTTTTTCAAATGAAAAAATTTTAAAGGCAAAAAAATCAGTTGTCACTATTCATACGATTCAAGATAACGAACAAACTTGGAATCCTTTTCAAGATCCCATTTTTAATATGTTTTTTGATCGCCTTCCAAAACAATCTTTTGAAACAGTATCCAGTGGATCTGGGACAATTATCTCTTACCGTAAAAAAAAGTTTATCCTTACATGTTATCATGTGGTCAAAGGCGCAAAAAATGATAAAGTTCGCATCACATTATTTAATGGAAAACGTTTTTGGGCAAAAATTTGCCAAAGGGATGCGAAGCATGATCTGGCATTATTAGAGATTCCTGAGCAAGACAGCCTTGAGACCTTGGAGTCTGTCCAATTGGTTGAGCAAGATCGCATCACTGAAACCGAAGAAGTGTATGCAATTGGTAACGGTGGAGGTATTGGTGTGTCCGTTGTCAATGGTATTATTTCAGCTTTTCCAACCTATGACGGGAATGTTTTTCTGCAAACAACTGTTGGTATTAATCCAGGAAATTCTGGAGGGGGATTGTTAAACAAAGAAGGTGAATTAATTGGTGTTCCAAATGCCATTTTGATTAAACCAAATGTTATTGGATTTTGTATTCCTATTGCACGGGTTTTAAAATTTTTAAATCAAGATCAGGTTCAATGGTCTTTGGCAATCAAGGTTACACAAATTGATGATGATAAACGTTTAGGGATTAAAATATCTGATGCTTCTGAGGATAGCCCTTTGAAAGATTATGTTGGATCAATAATCACAAGTTTTAATGGCTCGCCCATTCACAAGGTGGAAGAATTATTATTTTATGAAGATACTTTGGTCCAAAGTAAAGCCAACATTGGGCTTGAATTGCCGTCCAAAAAAAACAAAGAACTTTCCGTTACTTTGATCAAAGCCCCCATCAAAGAAAAAATTGTGCTAACTGGTGTATTGAAAGGCATGCAAGTGCAAGACATTGATGGTCATGTGACGGTTGTGGAGCGTGGCGAGGGCCCTTACAGCGATAATTTTGAAGAAGGAGACATTATTACAATTTTAAATAATACTAAGATTGATTCTATTAAAACCATTCAAGACGTTTTAAAACTACCAAGTGTTGGATTTTCATTCACAATCCAACGTGGTAATGGGATTGTGAGTTTTTCAGTTGGTCAAACTAGACAACCAAATCATGGCCGCTCGTTCTTTTCATAAGACCAATAACACAATCACCTAAACCAGATCCCGAAATTTTGGCTCCATAACACCGTTGACGCAGTTGATGCGCCAACGTATCCAGTGCATCGTTGCTGACCCCTAAGTCTTTGTGACATTGATGGTGATCGTTAAATAGTTGGCCAATTTTTTCATAATCTAAGTTCAACATGGCTTGTTTCATTTGATGAGATATATGGCCAATTCTTTGATAAATTTCTTTGTATTTTTCAGGGTCGTTTTTTTCTTTTTCTTGGACGTATTTAATGACATCTGCCGTTTTCATTTTTGATCCGCTGTAAAATATTTCAAGTACCAAACGCGAATTTAATAATTCAACGCGATTATTGTCATAGTACACAATTTTTTTATAATATGATGTTAAAATATCGCCACCAGACGCAGCTCCTTGGATCGAACGTGATACGTCCAAACATAATTGACAAATATTAAATTTTGACTCAAAATATTCTTGTAAAGCCATGGACAGGGCTACGCTCAATGCCGCAGATGAACCAAATCCATAGGTTGGATTAATATCTGAAAAAATATCAATGCAAAAACCTGATTTAAAAAAAGCAGAAAATTTTCTAAGTATTGCGATGGAAAAAGACTGATTATACGAAGGATCAAAAACATCTTTAAATGATAAAACTAAGGTTTTAGATATATTTCTATAAAAAATTGTAATCTTATCTCGATGTTCATAAGCTTCACGAACACGGGCCGTTAAAATTTTTTTAATAGGCCGGCATATACCAGGAAAACCTCTTAAGACGGCATGTTCGCCGCTAATCATTAAAGATCCTGGAGCTGTTCTGATAATCATGTGTGTGACAATAGCATCTGTTAAAAAAAGCTTAGCGTTTCTGGTTTTTTATGTCTATTTTTATTGCTTTGAAAAAATCCCCTTATACAAACCAGCCTAGCAATCTGATATTGTTGGCGTGTATTAAATTTATGACACTTTTTTAAGATGATCTATACAACGTAACAGGTGCATTTATATTAGAGTTCTTTCGAAACACATTTTTTGATGAGAGTCTTCGCGTTGCTCCGATGCTCGAATCCTCATTTACTTGCATAGTAAGACTTCGGTTCTGCGCTTCGTGG
>JALRGP010000077.1 GCA_023259685.1 Alphaproteobacteria bacterium
CAAGTGGTAGCTGGTGTAACTGCCAAAGTAAGACAGGCTTTCCACCGAGCAAGACAAATTGTTGAATGCAAGCCCAGGGTTTTGCAGACTCAACAGAATTTTTTCAGGACGAAGAGCCACTGTGACGGGCATGCCTAAATGGCCATTGATGCCGTGACCGACCCGGAATTGGCAGACATCACTGCTCACCACAGCATGGTCCGGTTCATCACCGGTCAGTTCGCCGTCCAATAAATTGACGTTGCCCACGAAATCGGCCACAAAACGGCAATTGGGGTATTCATAGACTTCGCTGGGCGCGCCGACTTGTAAAAACCGACCTTCGCTCATGACGGCGATACGGTCTGCCATGGTCATGGCTTCGTCTTGATCGTGGGTGACCATCACAAATGTGAGTCCTATTTTTTCTTGTAAATTCACCAATTCAAATTGTGTTTGTTCCCGCAGTTTTTTATCCAATGCCCCCAGTGGTTCATCGAGCAATAAGACTTTGGGACATTTGACGAGGCTGCGCGCCAAGGCCACCCGTTGTTTTTGTCCACCAGACAATTCATGGGGATAACGATGCCCATACCCAGACATTTGAACCAAATCCAACATGTCTTTAACCTTTTGTTTAATGGTGTCTTTTGACATATTGTCCCACAGCAACCCAAACCCCACGTTATCTTCCACCGTCATATGAGGAAATAACGCATATGATTGAAACATCATAATGGTGGGTCTTTGATAGGGCGGCATATCAGTCACATCAATCCCGTCAATAAAAACGCACCCCGATGTGGGTTTTTCAAGACCAGCCAAAATCCGAAGTAATGTTGATTTTCCTGATCCAGACCCACCCAACAATGAAAACAGTTCATTTTTATAAATGGACAAGGATACGTCTTGAAGGGCCACAACATTTCCATAAGATTTATTAATTTTTTCCAACACAACGAAAGGAGTCGCGTTTAAATCTTGCCACAGTTCTCTTTTTTTGATGCCTAAAAATGCCATAATCGCCTCATTTTATAATTGTTATAAAAATCGTGGGTATTTTTTTGCAATATGGTCGAATTCCAATAATTCCTTTAAAACCGATTCCATGTGGGATAAATGGATCATATTGGGGCCATCACTTGGGGCTTGGTCAGGGTTATCGTGGGTTTCTATGAAAACGCCGGCAACGCCAACGGCAACGGCTGCTCGTGCCAAAACGGGGGCAAAAAACCGATCCCCTCCTGATTTTTCTCCCTGGCCGCCGGGTTGTTGCACCGAATGGGTCGCATCAAAAATAACCGGATAGCCCGTTGATTGCATAATGGGAATACCACGCATATCACTGACCAAAGTATTGTAACCAAAGCTTGTGCCACGATCACATAATAAAATTTTATCTGATCCAAAGGATTCAATTTTTTTGACCACCTGGGCCATATCCCACGGAGCCAAAAATTGTCCTTTTTTAACGTGTAAGATTTTTCCTGTTTTGGCGGCCGCTTCTAACAAGTCCGTCTGTCGACATAAAAAGGCTGGAATTTGTAAAATATCACACACCTCGGATACGGGTACGCATTGATCTTTATCATGCACATCGGTAATCACAGGGCAATTAAAATGATTTTTAATTTTTTGAAGAATTTTTAATCCCTCGTCCATGCCCACGCCGCGATGACCCTGATAACTTGTTCGATTAGCTTTATCAAAAGATGATTTGTAAATAAAAGGAATACGTAATTGATCCGTTAATTTTTTTAAAGCCTCAGCCATTTTAAATGCATGGGATTCATTTTCAATCACACATGGCCCTGCTATTAAAACGAAATTTTTATCATTAGAAAAGCTCACGGACCCCGTACAAACATTTTTCACTTGATGATCAATTGCTATCTGATTTAAGTTAGATTATCACAATTCAAAAAAGGGTGTTTAACACGTTTTGAGCAAAAATTTAAAAAGAAAGTATTGGAAAATCATCTGTTTTAAGTATATATTGAAAGAAAGATCTGCTTACTACGCTGTGCAATATGATGAATGACCTGAACAAACGATCATTAGCAATTTTCAAAGAGTTGGTAGAAACTTATGTTGAAATTGGAGAACCAGTTGGGTCTAGAACATTGTCCAAAAGAATTCAACATGAAAACTTATCCCCCGCCACCATTCGAAATGTCATGTCAGATTTAGAAGACGCGGGCCTGTTGTATGCGCCCCATACGTCGGCAGGTCGCATTCCCACCCCCAAGGGTTTGCGTTTTTTTGTCAGTGGTTTGTTGGAAATTAGCGATCTTGATTTAATACAGAAAAATTTGATGACAGATTCTTCTCAAGACCGCACGGCATCCTCTTTGTTGGATGTCTTAACGGGTTTATCGGGATGTGCCGGTGTGATTATGGCACCCAAAAGTGATCCTTTATTAAATCAAATTGATTTCGTTCCCCTTAGTTCAACCAGAGCCTTGGTTGTATTAACGGCAAAGGATGGTTATGTAGAAAATCGTATTATCGATATTCCTGAAGGCATGTCAACCTCAACCCTTGAAAATGCAAGTCGATACCTGTCGTATCGTTTACCGGGGCACAGTTTGACAAGTTTTACTGCGATGATCCAAGAAGAAATGACACAGCATCGACTTGATATGGATGAATCTACGGCATTACTGATTCAAAAAGGCCTTGCGGTATGGGTTGATGACCACCATGAACGCCATTTAATTATCAAGGGGCAATCTCAATTATTAAATCATGTCACCCATATGGATGAATTGAACGATATTAAAAAGCTATTTGAAATTTTAGAAGAAAAAGAAAAATTCTGCCAATTGTTGGATGCATCTATGAAAGGTGATGGTATTCAAATTTTCATTGGTTCGGATAACGATTTATTCAGTGTATCTGGTTGCTCTTTAATCGTGTCTCCTTTTAAAAACAGCCAACAAAAAATTATGGGTGCTATTGGCGTCGTAGGCCCCAGCCGTATGGCTTATGGACGCGTCATTCCCCTTGTGAATTACACGGCAAAATTATTTAGCCACTCTCATTTTCCAATGTCTTGAAAAATCAGGTGGCGTATTGATGATCTTAAAAATTCAAAATATATCGACTTAGTTCAACCACATAGAATAGGCTTCTATGATTAATTGTGGATTTTTTACAAAATCTTCTGGCAAGAATCCAAAACCTTTGTCACCCCAGGTTGGCCCCCATGAATTGATAAATTTATAAAAATTCTTTTGTGGTTGTTTGACGTCATAAGGCCCAACACCAACCAAAGCGATGGCATGTCCTCCATGGTTTTTTTCTAATATCTTATTTGGCACGGGAATCCATCCTTTTTGAGCATTCATAAATGAATCATAGACAAACAAACCAATTTCGATAGGTCGCCCTATTGCCAAGCTTTTATTAATGTTATCAATAAATTTAAGAGGATTAGCATTCATAATATTTTTATATAGAATTTTTTTTCCGATATCACTGTATTGAATTTTGACATTTGACATAACGGAATTTCCTTTGATGAAATTTTCGCTGCCTACATTAATACCATCCCAAGACATTTCATAAGAAATGCGATAGCTTTCGGGATCAGGTTGCCGACCAAATGACGTGATATCATAGGGCCACCCTTTATACGTACTTTTAACAATCAAATTATTAACATTTTCTGGACAACAACCAAAACGATCAATAGCCAAAACGGTAGATGCTAAAGATGCGCCGTCATCGGATGATAAATTCATGGGTGCAATATTTGTGAAAAATGGATTGTCATATTCTATGTCAATTTGACGCGCATGATAATATTGATACAATCGAGAGATATTTAATCCTTTACCGACCCCATTTGCCATTGTTGTCAAAAATTTAATACAAAATCCCATAGCATTTGCTGTGCATGATCCCAGGTCGCCTTGGTTATAAACATTTTGTGTCCAACTGGCCATCAATGGTAATTCAATAATTTTTGGCAATTCCTTTTGAGGCAGAGCTTTTTGGTACAACCCTAATTCTTTTAATTCCGTTTTCTTGATAAAAATTCTTTCTTGCACATCTTCATTTAACATGGGATGTGATGGTTTGCAACCTAACCGTTTAATGGGTTCGATGTGTAGTGGCATTGGGATAGGCGCCACATGAGGAGCATGATGAGATTGACCTTTCTCATCCGATCTGTCCATGGAATAACCTTGGGCAATCAACGCCGACAATAATAATACATGTTTTTGCATGTTCAATATCCTGTTTTTATTTACAGTATTATTGTAGGTGGATAATTATGAATAAATAGTTAATTTTTTATGTGTATGAGAATTTTTTTGAGGTGAGTATTGATCAAAAATGCATCTTGACATTTTAGATAAACCAACTGAAGAAGAGACTATGTACAGTTTTTGGGGTCTAATGAACCAGGGTAATGTTTCAAACCATCAAAGATTAAAGACAATTAAAAGTTTTTTGCAAGCCTTAAATGAATCTGAGAAACAAGCTCTTCTTGAGAATTTTTTTAGTAAAAAACTCAAATATAACTATTTTAAATACCTAGATCAATGTGCTGAGATATCATTGGAAATGACGGAAAATGACAGATTGATGATGGATGAGGAATTGGCGTCCCGCAAGAAAGATCAGAAATTAAATTCTTGGTGCCACATAGCAATTCAATGCTCAGTGATAAAAATCTATTGATTGATAAATTAAGTGTTATATTAAAAATTAAATATTCTTATAGTAAAGTAATGACAAAAAAACCATTGATATTATAAATTCACTCATATGTGTTTTTAAAGATAAGGGAAACACTGATGAT